>NZ_JAQLOH010000025.1 GCF_028204095.1 Candidatus Anaplasma sp. TIGMIC | reverse complement strand
ATAATAATGCCGTCAAAGCCAACTTCTTCTTCGGCCTAAACCCTGTGACGTTTACCTCGCCAGTCTCGGATTGGAGCCAGTAGTTTCTGTCAACACTTTTCAAATCCTTTTCCACCAAGTGTCCTTCAACACTCTCCTTCGATCTTTGTCCAGTCCAAAACCCAAACAAGACTATTAGTCACCTTAGTGTTCACAATAGTCCATTCAGATATGTGTCTTAATGTTCTGTGGGCTTTTATATTTTGCCTGTAATGCCTTAACTGCATACCCGCACAGTGGTTTTTCTTTGTCCTTGTTCAAAGCTGCTATCACAAAGGTGCCATGTGCGAATGCTGTCTATCAATCCTGTTAGATGTGTAAAAGGAATAGTTACGGACACCGGCGGGAAAAACATGTGGCTTACCTTCTTGAAGTAGTGTGAAGTTTTGATGACTTGTGACACGTACAGTTTGTGTAAATTTCTGCGCAACACAAACTAGAAGTACTCTACAATGTGGCTATATGCAGCTACATAATGCATACCTAACATCTGCGCTGTGGCCAAAGTTATTGCTGTGGGCGCTGGTCATAGGTAGTAGACCTAAAATGATTGACTGCGAAAATCCGTGCCTTTACATTAAAGGCTGAGTTGTTGGGAGCGGATGATGGATAGGGGAACGATTGGGCAAGTTCTTGTTCGCTACAGGGGCGTTGTGATAGCTGTGGTTTTGCTGTCTCTGTGTGCTTCGGGGATTGCATTTGTGCTTGAGGGCAAGAGAGAGAAGCAGCGCTTGGAAGAGGGAGATGCCATGTATGATGCCCTGCAGGGGGATTATAGGCAAGTGGTACAAAAATTAGGAGATCTTTCAGGTGAAGCGAAAGGAATTATGGCGCGCATGGCGCAATTTAGGTTGGCAGCACATCACGTGAGAGGGGGTGATGTGTCGTCTGCACGTAGTCTATATAAAAATCTTGCTCAGGACATGAGCTTAGGGCGCGAATTTCGTGAACTTGCCGAGTATCTTGGCATAATTCTTGCAGTGGGAGAGGGGGATCTTAGCCAGGAGTTGGAAGACAGGCTTTATAAGCTTATATCCGGTAAGGACTCTGTTTATAGATCGTCTGCTAGAGAGGCACTGGTTTTCATTAAGATTAAAAAGGGACAAGTAGAAGAAGCCGGTAAAATAGCAAAAGAGGCACTTGCGGATCCCTTAACAAATGCCGAAGTGAAAAGGAGTGTGGAGAATTTGTCTAGAGTACACATATACAAATGAGATCTTGTTCTGTGGCCTCTTGAAAATAAAGTCTTGAGTAATTAGATTACGTTGTTGAATTGTATGAGCGCATCGAAGGGGGTGGTGTTGTGTCAGATATTGAGGAGTTAAAGTTTGATGCAGAAGTAGGTAAGGTATTAAGTTTGGTTGTGCATTCTCTGTACACCAACAAAGATATCTTTCTCCGTGAGCTGGTGTCAAACGCGTCTGACGCGTGCGACAAGATCCGTCACGAATTTCTGTCCAACCATGATCTACTTGAGGAAGGCGAAGAGCTGAAGATAGTTATTAGCGTAGATAAGGATAAGAAGCAGCTATCCGTTTTCGACAACGGGGTTGGCATGAATCGTAAGGAGCTCATAGAAAATCTGGGGACTATCGCTAGCTCCGGAACCCAGAGATTTTTGGAAGCTTTAGGTGATGGTAAGACAAAAGGATATGACCTTATAGGTAAGTTTGGCGTAGGTTTCTACTCCGTGTTCATGGTTGCGGATGAGGTTATAGTTGATACATGTAGGGCAGGAGAGAATACAGGGTACAGGTGGAGATCTTCTGGCGATAATGGATTCACCATAGAAAAGTTGGGTGAGGGTGCCGCAAGGGGAACCAGGGTAACATTGACTCTGAAAGAAGAGGAAGCAGGGTTTTTGGATAAGTTCCGCATAGAGCACGTAATCACTACGTATTCTGATCATGTAGGTTATTCGGTGTACTTCTTGGATGAGAAGGGAGAGGAGGATAAGCTCAATAGTGGCGTAGCGATATGGACTAAGCCTAAGGCTGAAGTTACTGAAGACGAGCACAGGGAGTTTTTCCGTTCAGTGGCGCATATAGGCGGTGATCCTTGGATGGTGATTCACAATAAAAACGAGGGCTCCATCGAGTATACAAACTTGCTTTATATACCTTCTATAAAACCTTTTGATCTTTTTCATCCCGATAGGAGATGTTCGGTAAAGTTATACGTGAATAGGGTGTTTATCACGGAAGACAACGTGCAGATAGTACCACAGTACCTTAGGTTTATCAGGGGTGTTATAGACTCTTCAGATCTGCCTTTGAACATCAGTAGGGAGACGCTGCAAAACAACAGGATAGTAGAAAAGATTAAGAGTTCAGTGACTAAGAAGATACTTTCCTCGCTTAAAGAGAGAGCTGAGGGAGATCAGGAAGGTTACAGCAAATTCTGGGCGAATTTTGGCCCTGTGCTCAAAGAGGGCTTGTGTGAGAGCATGGATACGGAATCACGTGAGGGCCTTCTTGCAGTGTGTAGGTTCCACAGTAGCAGCAGTGGGAAGGGGCTCACTAGTATTGGTGAGTATATCTCAAGGATGAAAGCTGGGCAGGAGAGCATTTTTTATCTTACCGGCAATGATCTAGAATCTACTATGAGTAGCCCGCAGATAGAGAAGCTTGTGAGTAGCGGCGTGGAAGTTCTCTTGTTTGTGGATCCTGTGGATGACTTCTGGACTAGTGTGATATCTGAGTATAAGGGTGTGCCTCTTAGATCTGTGACTAGGGTAGGGGAGAAAGATCTAGAGAAGTGCTTAAGTAGTTCTGATGGTGATGGCGAGGAGAAAGCCGAGAGTAAGAGCAAATATGAGACACAGAAGGAACAGATAGACGCTTTCATTTCATATTTGAAGAAGGTCTTAGGGGAGGCCGTTAGTGATGTTAAGGTGTCTAGTAAGCTAACGACTAGCCTGGTCTGCCTTGCGGTGCCTGATAACTCTATGGATATCCGAATGGAGAGATTTCTGCGCGAGCAGAAGCAGTTAAATTATAAGGGTACTCGCATTCTCGAAGTTAACGTTGATCATGATGTGTTTACTAATCTCATGAGGGAATACCAGGAGCGTGGTGAGAGTAAGTTTTTAGAGGACGTGGTTCACCTAATGTTTGACCAGGCCTGCATAATGGAGGGCGAAGAGGTTAGAAGCACAGTCGATTTTGCAGGTCGTATGAACCAGATACTTGGGCGAGCGTTTACGGGTGGCAGCGAGTAACTTTTATAGTGTTGGGACTCGTATTAGCAGTAAGTCATGTCTCATGTGGTGCTGGCCTTGGCATGCCTTAAGGCTCTTTATTCGAAATCCGCTGCGCGCATGTAGTGTGGGCTGGTGTACAGGTTCATTAGTCGTTTTTTGTCCAACGCCTGGTCGTATTCTTTTTTGCCGGGTCCTGTGGTTCTGTGCTTTTACAACACGCGAATTTGCGGGGGTTTGTTGTATCGAGCATGGAAGCTGCTGAAAACAACCTTGTAGACCACGCAGGATTGCTGTTGTAATTGTATATATGTGCTGATGCATTTCGCACACAAAAGCCACTGCTACAACAATGTCACCGCGTGCAGATGCCGCATGTGTGTATATTAGGGCAAATTTTGTGTTTTTATGCAACGAAGCGTACACGTACAGTTGCGCAAAGGACACGAAAATGCCAAAAAACACTTGATGATTAACAGAAAAGAGGTATACTCGTATCGGTAGGCGAGTTCGGGTGGCCCCGCTCTACTAAGATAAAGTGTGTGTGTTACCTAATGGTTATGCATTGACCGTAGAGCAGGGCCCCGATTTGCCGATTAATTTCTTAATCAAGCTGTCCCGCATTGTATATGCAGTGTGATCTCTAGTCAATAGGGATATTCAAATTTTCTGTGCCGGGATTGGATATTTCATTGTAGAAATTTGTACTTGGTAGTGTTTGCATTGGCGCGATGTACGCATTACTTTGTGTTGAATACGGTTAATTTGTCCGTGTTATAAAACGTATTTCTGACGTTTCTGTCATGCGCTGTCTGTTAAGTGAGCGTTAAACAATGTTATACTGTTTTATATCGGAATTCTGTTTTTGTGACGTATGTTTCTGCAGTGCGTGTTTATGTAGTTATTTTGAGTGTGTATAGAGAGCGCTGTTACTGATCTTTCCTGCTAAGTTAAATTGACTGTTCAGATTTCTTCAGTGTTACAGATTACATACAACTAAGTACATGATGTTTTCGTGGAAAAGGCCAGTGCAAGGTGCTTATATGCTTTGTATTCAGATATAAACATTGAAGTTGCTGCATGCGCCTATGTCTGCGTTGGAAGGGAAGGGTACTTTCAACGCATAGATGAGTCTATATCAAGATTTATGGTCAGGACGGTATTTTAAGTGCAGCCGAATGGCTCAGCATTTGTTGGGACGTAGACGCCGCTATGTATTGTTCACTCCATAGGAGACATGGTAAAAGGCCTATTGCATTTTACAGGAATGCTTGAAGAACATATCTGCAGTCTTGCTACGTGTTTGAAGCTAGCTTTTGTTATAATTTGCTTCAATACAGAGGCATTACTCTTGGCCAGCACAGAAATGTGGTAGCAGTTTAAGCTGTGGTCTGGTGCTCATTTTGTAACTCATCTCAAAATCTCTATAACATAGCGTTAAAGTATTTCCTTTTGGCGTTTAGGTTATGACCTATTTTTATCCATAGCGTTTTCGCAGACAAATTCTATTTATTTGTGTGTAGACTGGAAATTGGCAAAACGATTCACACACTCCGGTAGTCGCAACGTAGAAAAACTTTTTTGTTTAAATTCAGGTTCTAGTACAATTTAGCATTTTTGAGGAGCAGTATATCTCAAGCCTAAGAATAGTCTGGGCTTTGGTTCCACGGAAAAACAAGGTTTGAGGCCACTATCACTACGGCTCGGGGGTATCCATACCTATTACGCGTACGTGGAAAAATTTGACCAATACTGCACAGTGGTTACGGCACACACATGCTAAGTGCTACTTCACGAAAAGACAACGCCCCAACGAGTTTTAATTTCCAAATACTTTGTTGAATATAAAGTCAACATGTTTGGTGTAGTACCCAAGGTTTGATAGCGCATCCATGTCTGTCAGGCAGTCTTTTGATAGAGGGTGATTCTTCACGTTATCAACAAAATCCGAGCCCAATTTCCAGCTATCCATTGCGCAGTCTTGCACTATTTTATATGCCTTCTCTCTACTTATTCCGGAGTCTATCAATGCTAGCAAAACGCGCTGTGATAGCATCATGTTCTTCGAGGAATCCAAATTTGCCTGAATTCTGTCTTTGTTTATGCACATATTTCGTAGGAGATGAGCCAATCTTACCAAGGCAAAGTTTAGTGTCACACAAGCATCTGGTGCTATGAACCTCTCTACTGACGAATGTGATATATCCCTCTCGTGCCAAAGAGCCACGTTTTCCATTGCAGGCATAACATAACTTCTAATGACGCGCGCCAAGCCGGTCAAGTTTTCGCCCAAAATAGGATTCTGTTTGTGTGGCATTGCAGAACTGCCTTTCTGTCCAGGTGTGAAAGGTTCGGTTACTTCGAGGACTTCAGTCTGCTGCAGATGGCGCATTTCAGTAGCCACTTTTTCCATGGAAGACGCTATGATGCCTAAAGTGGCAAAGAACACTGCATAGCGGTCTCGCGAGATCACCTGTGACGATATTGTCTCTGGCACCAACCCGAGTGCATTAGCAACGTACTCCTCAACAAACGGGTCCAAATGGGCAAAGTTACCCATGGCTCCTGAAATTTTGCAGATAGATATTTCCTCTTTAGCGTTGAGCAACCTACTGTGGTTTCTAGAGAACTCCGCGTAAAACCGTGCAAGCTTGAGCCCGAACGTAATCGGCTCCGCATGGACGCCGTGGCTTCGGCCTACGCACAACAAATACTTACTCTCTTCAGACCTTTCTTTGAGGACAAGAAGCACGTCCTCTATATTTTTCAGCAGTATGTCGCATGACTGCTTCAGCTGCAGTGACAGACATGTGTCTAAAACGTCTGAGCTAGTCATGCCGTAATGCAGAAATCTAATATCAGTGGATGTCGACTCCGCAATGTAAGATAGAAATGCGATTACATCGTGTTTAACTTCTGCTTCTATCTCAGCAATTCTTTTTGTATTGAATTTGCTATTGTCTAACGCTTGCAACCCATCGAGAATTTGTGGCGGAACCACCCCTAGTTTTACTTGCGCTTCGCAAGCGCTTTTCTCAATCTCAAACCAGATCCTATACTTATTCTCCTCTTCCCAAATGGAGACCATTTCGGGGATACTGTACCTATCAATCACAGAATGACTACATGACTTTACTTAAGTTGATGATGCAATAGATGTGGGTAATTTGCAACAAGCAAAATTGTCTGAACCCGGACCTAGGAGCGAGTTTAGAAGCTTGGATATAGTTCTCACGGGCAGTGAGGCATGGTGAACGTTGAGAAGTGGTTTGAAGTAATGCAGTGGGTATACATAAAACTGCAGCCCGTAAACTTTACGAATATGCACTTATGACATTAGCGACTCTGTTTTTTTGTAGAGCTATTTTTGGATATGTGGTGAGGAAAATACTCCATGGTGCGCCGTGTAACGAAATTTTATTAATTTTCTTGATTCAGTATTCGCGCTAATCTATCATTGTGAGCCCAGTAGTGCTGGTATTGCGGGAGTAGCTCAGTGGTAGAGTACAACCTTGCCAAGGTTGGGGTCGAGGGTTCGAACCCCTTCTCCCGCTCTTTTTTCGTTTTCAATAACTGAGATTTGGTACATATGGCGTTGGTACTTTGTGCTAGGTAGGCACTAGGTGCTCTCCTGTGTTACGTAGTGTTCTTGAGTACAGGCAGCGTTTTTTGCTGCAGATAGATCACTTGGTGTACGAGACGAAAACTTTTTCTTGCAGCTTGTTTGTGCATCGAAATAGTATCTTATAGGTGTTGGGTGCTCTCTGTTCCGATGGCGGCATGACGGGAGTGATATGACACCTATGTTGCAGTCTGTTGTTGCGCCGCGCAGCGGGAATGCGTGCGTGTTGTGGTGCGACGTGTCTCTATAAGTTTTAGCTCTAAAGGGGGTCTTCCGGGGTATTAGTGATAGATTCAGGAGAACATTTACATAGTGCCCATAGGGCCATAAAAGAGGCGATATCTTCGGTAAAAGGCAGCGTTGCGGGTATCTACAAGATGCTGGGTGCAGAAGACCGCGTTCTGTACATAGGTAAGGCGAAAGACTTGAAAAACAGGCTGCGCAGTTATCTGAGCCCTAGTAGGCTGTCAAGCCGCGTGAAGATAATGGTTATGCAGATTGCAAAGCTTGATCTTGTCGTAACGGAAAATGAAACCGAAGCGCTTTTGTTGGAGGCCAAGCTCATTAAGTCTCTGAAACCAAAGTACAACATTATAATGAGGGACGATAAGTTTTACCCCTATGTATCGTTTTCTGAGCACAAATATCCACGCATTTTTCTCCGCAGAGAAAAGCAGAAGGAGATAATCACAGGGAAAAGCTATGGACCGTTTTTGTCAGCAGCCATGACAAAACATATAATATCGGTAATCAAAAAAGCGTTTCTTATAAGATCCTGTAAAGACCACTTTTTTGTCACCAGGGATAGGCCGTGCATAGAATACGAAATGCAAAACTGCTCTGCGCCATGTGTTGGAAAGATATCAGAAGAAGATTACGCAACTTCTGTGCACATGGCGCACAAGGTCCTGATTGGTAAAAGCAAAGATATACAGCGCGAGTTATTTGATGAAATGTGCAGATTTAGTAGCAATCTCGAATATGAAAACGCAATTCTGTACCGTAACAGGTTACAAGCGCTAAAGTCAATGCAAGAGTGTATGGCATTCCAGATGTGTATGCGTGAGGAGGCAGATTTTGTCGCTGTTTACAGTCGTCAGGATCTACATTGTGTGCAGATAGTGTCATTTAGGAATGGGGTAAACTGCGGTAGCCCCGCGTACTTTGTAGAGAGTTCGGTTCATGATAGCGCTGCAGACGTGGTGAGCATGTTTGTGTTACAAATGCATGAGGAGTTTCGTGGTGTTGTGTATGTAGACCTTGGGCCGGGAAACGATCTAAAAATACTCAGCACGGCGTTGCAAAAAATTACCTCTCGTAAGGTTGAGGTGCGATCTCCTAAATCTAGGGAAGAGATAATTGCCATGGGTATGGCGCGTAATTATGCAATGGAGGCTCTAAATCATAGAGCACACAATGCGGAGTTGCTGCTAGAGTTGGGAGAGCTTGCATCATTTTTTGGCCTAAATAAAGTGCCGCGGAGGGTAGAGGTGTATGACAATAGTCATATTTCGGGAGCACACCCATACGGGGTGATGATAGTATGTGGGGAGCAGGGATTACTGAAGCAGGAGTACAGAAAGTTCCGCATCAAGACTGTTGATAACGGTGACGACTATTCCATGATGAATGAGGTAATGTCCAGAAGGTTCAGCGAGATTACCACAGAAATACCTGATTTTGTACTTATAGATGGAGGGCGCGGGCATATAACTGCTGTGCGAGAGAAGCTCACCAATATGGGAATAACATTTGCGTGCATAGCAAAGGGTAATAATCGCATACCTGGAACAGAAGTATTTTACTTATCTAATGGTAAAAAATTATATCTAGATCCCCATAGCAGGCTTATGCGCTTTCTATGTAGGTTACGAGATGAAGCTCATAGATTTGCAATAACTGCCCACAGAAGGAGTAGAGACAGAGATGTACGTTCCTCAGAGTGTATAAGTGGTACCTCTGGTGTTGGAAAGACCAAACTAAAGGCGTTATTAGCTTATTTCGGCTCTGCACAAACTGTAAGAGGTGCTAGGACTGAGGAGATTAGCAAGGTACCGGGTATAGGTCCAAAGCTTGCTGAGCGTATAGTAAAGAACATGAGAGACTTAGGGAATTAACGGGCTACAGGGTGGCGCGCGTACTGCTCTACACTTTTATCTCAGCGTCCTTCAATAACCACACCACCCCGCATGCAGGAGGCAAAACCCGTAACAGTGAACTAAACCCTAGGCATCACCACAAACAACACAGGACTACACACTATGTGCGAATGCGAAAATTCCCCCTCTGCTGCTGTCCCACTAAGTGACAAAGTCTACGTGTCACCTACTACTGTTGCCAATGAGAAGCATGCTGTGCATATCTCCCAGCGGGTATCAACGCCTCTGAATCTACAGACGTCAAGTGCTGCGCTGGTGGTTGATCACTACCTGTGATTCCGCCACTTAATACGCCACGCAGCACCACATCTCCCACGCTGCTGAACAACGCTCCAGTATTAGGATTGCAAAACGCAGGTTCCATATCTATGCTGCTTGGTATGCCAGCACTTCTACTACGATGCGTGCCGACACTTGCAGCAAAGAGCTGCTGCGATGAGCGTGTTATGGCAGTGGAAGGGCTACTGCCGCCTGCAGACTCGTGACGCATCCTTTTCTTCCTTCCGTCTTTACGACGCGGAGCTGATGTTTCAGAAGAACGATGCGCATTAGAACTTCTATGCGTAGATCCTGATACCATTTCGGTACCGAGTACGGAAGAACCATCTGCTCTAGCTGCTGCACCGCTCACTGTTGCACGCACTTCCGCCGGGTGAGATAAAGTACTCACAGAGAAGTGACGCGCTGGCGCAAGGGCGTTTGCAGAGCTGCCAGTATGGGCTGCATTCATCCTACTGTGTGCAGGCGAAACAGAACTGACACGGGTACCTTGGCCAGAATGGGTACGTACTGGTGAGCGATAAGCATCCACCTCAGTAGCGGATTGGTGTACAGGAGAGGCAGCAGTAGAAGAACTTTTGCGCTGCGACCCGCGTTCCAACTCACGACAAACAGGAGAGATCTGAGCAAACTCCCTACCCATAGCGCTGCCCATGCGATGTGGGGTTGAACCACGTGCACATTCCTCTTCATCAATTGATGAGGAGAACAAAGGCTGAGATACATACTGCAGTTCCTCACCCCTGATTCCAGGGTCACATTTCTCCTTTTTGCCCCATGGAATTGTTTGACGCAAAGTTTTCAGACTCCGCTGCTGAGCTTGCTGCGCCCTAGCATCATCCCCTTCAATGCGACGAATCTGCTCTGCAATGAACGGAGTGAGTACTGAGGAGCTGTCTGCAGGAGTAATATCCAACTCATCAACTTCTTGCTGTTCTTCGGGCCCAATATATATTTTACTGTGGTGCGGTGATCCGCTTGTTGAACGCACTGATGCCCTACCCACAGAGTTTTGGCTGTCACCACGTTTCATGTAGATGTGCCCCAGATCCCTGAGTACTTTTCCTATGTTACCGAGAGGATTACCACTCAGATCAGCAATGCTACCTTGAATCTCTTTAGACTGCAGTAATGCATTAATACCATCTAAATCCACTTCCTTGAGATCTTGGCTTTGAGATTTACGTAAGGAAAGTGTTGACCCCGCTTTAGACCGCATTTTTGTATCATACTCTAGTATATCCTGGACTGCTTCACCAAAGCTTCTATAATCCCTGCTTTCATAGTCGAATCGTGTATCGTCCGCTTCCAGTTTGCGGATACGAGCGCGTGGTGTTGATACGATAGTACCTGCACCAGATGTCGCACCTCTTCTGGACGAGCCTGTGCGCGACACTGCACTAGATCTTCCTAGATCTACACTAGAAAAGACCGTAGCAGATCCTTCGGAGCGATGTAGCGATGACATGCTGCCAGGCCCCCGACTAAGGCCTGCGCCGCGGCTACTCACCAGCAATCCACTGGCAACAGCGAAGTCAGCATCAGTCTTTCCAGAGCTCACTACCGTAAACGCACTTCCGTGATGCGAAACGTTTTTCATGCTAGGAGACAGCGGTGTAGGTCTTGAGGAGCCGATAGATAACGCAGTTTCACTGCGCGGCACACCTCTCTCTTCATCTTGCTCGTCGCCTTCTCTCATTCCCCCGAAGTCATCCACGATCAAGTCCATGCCCAGGTCTTTTACTATATCTTTTCCACAGTGCCGTTCCAGTATTTTTTCCAGTACACCGCACGCACTGCCAGGCAATCTCTCCATGGAGGTAATGGCAGCAAGCTTTGCTATGGTATCTCCGTTATGGAGGGTCGTATAAATGAAGTTTTCCAACGCAGCAAGCTTTGCTCCAGTCTTATTCATTGCAGCTACGCTTGCGCCACACACCATATCCGGGATCACGCTCACCAACGCGTCGCTTGCAAGCACCAAAGTAGTGTAAAACTGTGAGCCTGCAGCAGCATCGATCAAGATGAGCATCGGGGGTGCAGTAATAGCCTTAACGCCATCGTACCAGAACATCTTCTCGAAGTGATACGAGTAAGGCAATCTGCCCTTAGTCTTGCGACCCAGGTATACAGGTGCAAACATTGCTGCAATCCTAGCGCATTTTACTATGAAAACATATCCGGTTATCACTGATATCCAAGGTTCAGGTACCTTGCTCCCCCCATTCACCATATGAAGGTTTGTTAGCACGTGTCCCAGATACTCAAAGGGTACGGATATAAGTGCAGCAGCGACGCATTTCCAACTATCGAGCTCAATACGCACATTCCTTGAGCTTGAAGCAGCAGACGCTGCTGTGTTGAAGTATGCAGCGGTCTTGTAGGGTTGCTCAATGAGCGATAGGGGTAAGTACAGCCTAATCAATGACCAACCAAGAACTGCAGAGAAAAGCTTGTTTGAGAAGTGAGGAGTCAGCGTAAGGAAAGTATTAAGCGCCAACTTTATCAAAACGACACCGGAGAGAAGCGACATCTTGGGCGGTGCCACAAACGTTCCTTCCCTCCCTCTACTCGCTGTCCTACCTGTTAACCACTTCGATACGTATTCACTAAACCCTATAAGCGGCAGGGACAGGTACATTACCACAAGCATAGACAGTGATGCGGGCGCAGCACTCATGTTGGAAAGCTTCATTGAGTCACCCGTCGCAGAAGCTATACTTTGCCACGTTGCAACCTTCTCTGCTGATTCACAGGTAAACTCTTCACCAAATGCTTTCGGTAAGATCATCTTTATTCCGTCAGCGATTGCTCTTTGTACGGAAGGAAGTACCGTAGTATTAAGGTTGCCATTAAGGGCGGAAGACGCTATGTAGGCAGACCCACGAAGTTTATCAGCTAACGTACCCGAGCCGTCTGTGCCATTGAGTAGTCTTCTCGCTAGTGTCATAACCTCGCTGCCCGCAAGAGCCATCAATGCGTTCTTAACACCTTCGGCTACCACTGATGTTACGTTATAGGCCAACTCAGTATATGTGACTGCCTGCGCACTATCAGCAATCCCAGCTGTAGCATTGAGTATGCTGCAGTAAACAGCGCTTGAGGCAGGTCTAGCCCACTGATCAATGATGGAGCTTATCATGGAGCTGGCATAGAAAGCGATAGACATGCTACCAATAGGCATCAGCAGCGCAGTACACGTTCTAAGCAGCAGAGAAAGGCCCTTATTTTCCTTTTTGAAGGATTCTGAAACTTCAGTGGATATCTCATTCACATAAGCTCCCAACAGCAGCACGCCATACATGCTAACCATAGACCACTTTTCCCTTTCTAAGACCTCTTCCAGAGTCCTAGTATCGGCATGTTTTACTAAATCACGAATTATCAGTTTATCTGGCCCTTTCAGGTGCTTTGCGGCGTCCTGAACCACAACGCTGCACAAGGGATGTTCTAGGCGCGATGCTACTGCAATGTACCCTGCGGCAATAAGACGCATAAGCACCCAGTTCACAGAAAGAATCCTATAGCTACCAGGTGACCAAAATATCTCGAGAGCTTGGCGCAAATGTTCTGGTGCTATGAATTTTTCGTAGTATCTACCGTCGGTGTCCAGGTAGTCTTCAACGTAGCTAGCGAACGTATCCAGTCCCCAGTCCTTGCTGGTGAGAATCCCGCGACGTATTTGTTTTTTTGCATATAGCAGCATGTCCGTGAACATAGGAGCACGGTGCTCGTAGTGTTTTATTACCTCCTCGTCCGAAAGTGCCATAACGTTCATAAACGAAGAGGACACATCTGTGGTCCCGAACTCATCGGTAACATCTATCAGTAAGTCCTCGGTGACAAGCAATGATAGGTTGTGCGCGTTCAGCGGTTTAGCCCCCGTGCTAAGGTACCGCGCCGCATTAAGGAGTACCCTCTTTAAGCCCGTAGGTGGCTTATGTCTAAGCATTACTTTCTTAACTAGCGCTACAATCCTCTCTTCAGTAGCGTTCAAGAACCTTTTTGCCATATCTCAAGAACCTATAGATGTACCTAAAAACAGAACGACATGAACTTCGGACGGGGCCAAGCCCCCCCCCCTCGCGCGCATTTCGTATGACGAGGTGCTATGCTGACAAGGTACCGATCGACGCGCGCGACAAATGCGCGCTATGATGGCAAAATACACGAGAAACAGCGGCGGTACACGGACAACAGACAATAGCGCCGAGCTGATTAGCAACTGTGAATCTCCAGTACGAGAGCCACACACACCTGTACGATGGTATCAAGCAGCATTGTCAATTGTCAAGGAAGAGTGCAAAATTGCAACTGAGTGCACGCCGTCATATGAACTATAGTTGCGACGTTTGTAACACAAGCGTAGCCCTGATCAGCGAATTGTACGGTAACAACAACGCGCTGTATACATACTCTAGCGGTGCATGATTAGTAAGCCGATGCATAAAGTGACAATGTGTTCAAGTGGCGTTCAGAATACAGCGCTGTGATAAGGGGGGGGGGAGATATTTGCTAGTTGTGAAGTGTAATCTACCGGGGAAAATTCTTTGTACTGCGTAGGAGTATTCATGAGAGGTGTAATGACGTATTCAAACGATGTCCTGTACTGAACCTGTGGTGCTTTCTATGCGAATGATTACTAGGTGTTTTAGGGTCTTGAGTGTAAACCGAAACGCATCCTACGGATAAATCCTAGAATTGGGTCTACGATTTTGTTACAGCAAACCCTCTCAAACCTACGCTACATTAGCAATGGCAGGTTTAGCATGCAAACTCCAGCCTAGACCTTGTGGTACAGCAATTATCACCACACGCATTTTACCGTACTCAGAGCATTTCGCCAAAATCGACTTTCAGGATGTCATTGCCGGATTTCAGTACCATGGCTCCATCCATATCTATGTCTGAAAACACACCCTCGTGTTTTGAACCGGACCTCGTGGTGATACACACATTAGAACCCATTTTGTAAGCCTTTTTTAGCCATAAGTTCCGCAGTGCCGAGAAACCTGATGCAGAAAAAACATCAAGAAGCTTTGCGAAATTTTCCAACACTAAGTTCAACAACTCCATAGTAGGCAATTCTAAGTTAGGTATATGATACTTCATAGATGTTGCATTTTCCGGATGGCAGCTTACGTTGATCCCGACACCACATACAATCCATGGAACCATATCTCCATGTGCTTTGGTCTGCAGTAGTACGCCAGATATCTTTTTGCCATTTACTAAGACATCATTCGGCCACTTGTACCTCAGTTCCCATGCATTGCTGCCTTTCGCGTTATCGCAAAAAATCTGCTCCAGCGTTATACCAACGGACAGTGCAGATGCAAATGTCAATGCGTGGGTCTGCAAGTGTTCTCTCAGTAGAACACTGAAGTACAAATTGCCTCTAGGGCTATCCCAGCTCCTGCCTAGCCTACCGATACCGGCAGTCTGTTCTTGTGCCACCACTACGGTACCACCCGGAGCACCTCGCTCTGCTAATTCTATTGCTTCCAGATTTGTACTTTCCGTTGTTTCGAGAGCGTGTATAGTGAACGGCCTCATCTAACGGCTCCTCCCGTAGTTATTTTTCTGACCGTAGCTGAAATTTGAAACTGCATACGTTCTAGGTTTTCCATAACTTTTTTCTGTACCTGAGTGTAATGGTACCATATTACTGCTTTTGTAAAAAGCACGGCATACAAATATAGTCTGAAACTAAAAATCCTCAAGTGCCTACTATCGCACCTATCACGCATGGTTAGTTTGTAGTTCTAAGATGTCTGCTACATAAGTGGAATTAGCGTGTGACTCGCCAAAAGTGTCTGTCCTGCGCACAAAACTGTGAGAAAGTATTTCCAGAATGCATACACATACGTTCCGAAGTGTGATGCTTCGGTTAACATGTAAAAAAATGGCCGCAAAAATGATTTTCACTGTTAATGCAGCAGGATGGCAGATTTTTGTGCAAAGTAAGGGTCGTCCTGTTTTTCCCAAGAAACAACAGAGCTGGCAGCACCCATGGCGTGCGAGTAATGTAAGGCGCAATCGTGGCTATTATCTCATACGTGGCAGCAAATTTAAATCTCATCGATCTTTGATAGGTTGCGCTAGTAAAGCTGTGTATCGGAAAGACATAATAGCGTGACAATGTGCTATGCACACGACATCTCCAGCGCTTGTATCCTATAGCATGCCGTATTGTAGACGAGTCGAAAGTTCTGAGTCCGGATACCCTACGGTAGTGCACTTTCGATGCTGCGACATCTGGAGCTTCTTAAACATTGTTGCAGAATTATAGAGAACGCGAAAAAAGTGTGCGCACTTCGTGGTGAATAAGCAGAGACAAAAATGCTCTGCGAAAAGTAGTATCCATTGTTCCTTGCCGATAGATTTTTGCAAAGACAAAATTTTTAGGGATTATCCCTGAAAACAGAAAATCACATATCATGAAGATGGTAAATAGAATTCAGTGCCACGGTTATGTGAAATATCGACCGCTATGTTTATAGCGTACTATCTGTGTTTTACAAATAATCTGCTACAAAACTAATTTGCATTCTCAGTTCCTGTAACTGTGGAGTGGTTACGACACAGCATGATGTGAGAACACGCGCTTGTGCGGCTCAATTATGTTGGCGTTAGTTGCAGCAAGTTCTGCACAGAGACCCGTGAAGGCGGCCTAATAAAGGTACGAAATGCGGAGAATTGAGTAGTATTCGGCCTCGGATTTTCAAGTTAGTATGTTTTGCGTAAAAACGTACTGCGGAATCCGCTATATTAA
>NZ_JAQLOH010000005.1 GCF_028204095.1 Candidatus Anaplasma sp. TIGMIC | reverse complement strand
ATCGCATTGCGAGGGGAATTAAAGAAAATACTCTCTCCACAAACAAAATTGCGTCAATTGTTCTCAAATTACTCACAAAAGCTAATGAAATAGCGCTCGCTCTATTGAAGGAAGTGCGATACGTTGACTCTCCATGGACACATGCAGTAAATGTGTACGCCCTGGTGTCCGCACAACACAACGTCTCAGAAGCGTGCGGCTTGCTAAAAGGATGTAGTACAGAATTACCTGGAGATACCATAGGCAGGAGAATGTTGCGTACCTACGACCATACTATTGGTTTGTGCCACGTAGCAATGCTCATGTTAAGCGCGTTTTATAGCGACTCCGACATGTGGTTAAACGGTAATGATGAAAAATCTGTATACGTGGCACAAATTCTTGTAGTGATCAGCAATGCCGTAGATGCCATGCAGCAATGCAGGGCAAATATTTACCCTGATGAGTTTGTAACGAACGGTGATGACAAGTTATCAGATGCTCTTGGTAGAGGAGAAAAAATGCTCAGGATCGTGATTCATTCGCTCAACGCCGTGAGAATACCTAAAAAAGATGGCAGAGTTATGGCCGCGGAGAAAGCCGTCTTATTAACCAATGCTTCTCTCCTAATATCCTCGTTCAAACTCTTGAATATCGCTGCCCATAGGAGCTCGGCTATAAAAGATGAAGCATTGCCTAGAGTTCCTCATGAAAGTGTACGATCGATAAAGTTTTACTGTTCTTTTCGTACACTAATTTTACACGCTAAGTGCGAAGGGTATATGTCAGAAACAACCAATAAGGACGCCAGTAAGATATTTAGCACTATTATTTGGGCACTCGATCATCTTTACGATGTAATCTACCAAATATTTCAGGGTACGTATGAAGATGTCGGTGAAGATTTGCACAATGCTTCCAACATATCTCTCAATGTTATGGAATGCGCTACCATACTCACATTGCTATACATGGCCTATGAAAGAAATGGAGAGAAAAACTCAACTATCAAGCACATGCTTCATATAAATGTGGCACTAGCACATGTTACTGCTGTTGAGTATGTTTCGCCGGAGCGCAGCCTAGATAAAGCTGTACTTTACGCCGGAGAGCAACTGCATAACGTGATGACAAATTTAGCATCTCTGCACCAAGGCCTAGAATGCATCAGTAGATATAAGCTCCTGTATCCATTGTGGTCTGCTGAACTATTACAACAAGCACGGCAAGCTGTTGACACGGCGCTAACATTTTGTGAGGCAGAACTTAAAAGGGTAAGGGCGCTGGCGGCAAAGACCACATGTAACGAAAACCCAAGTAGTGAGTTTACCGCATTGTGCACAGAAGCACTTGGTTCCGATGATTATATCGATGCTGAAGTCAGTGATACTGTGCGTCATGTACACTTCAGGCAAAGAAACCACTTAGCCGCTACTCACCGTGAAACTCCCACACAAGAGACAAGTGTACTTAACGAGAGGGGGGGGGGTATTCAGGAACAAAGCACCTATATCGGCGTAACAACTCCTTCGGGCAACCTAGGAGAAGTTTCCAACGCGCAGGCCTATGTGCGTAGCTCTTCATCATGCAATAGGGTGTGAGATACGCAAATACACGTGAAAGAACTACACACATCGAGCGTATGGTTATGTAACAACCAGTACCTCATGTTTGCAAAAGTCTCCGTGATATAACGCATCTACTACATATGCCTGCACAGTGCCCAAACTGCATTAGCAATGGGAATCTCCTCTATCGTCGTAATAAAAAAACAATGAAATCACCACCATCGCAGTAGTGGCCCAAAAGATGTGTGTAAATATTTAAAGTTGAAGTTGAGGAATCATGATACAATAATACAAGACCTGGTATACTTCGGTAAATGCTGTGCATGAACATGGAGCACACAGTGGCAGCAGTAAGAGTTTTTCTCCTTGGGAGCAGTGGACTCCTGAGACAGACATTTTCTTTTACGATCGCGTAGCACGCGGTATTAAGGATAAGTCTCTCACGATAGACAGAGCCGCTGCAATTGTCCTGCAATTACTCACAAAATCTAACGAAATAGCACTGGGCTTATTGCAGGAGTTGGAGTACGTGGACTCTCCGTGGGCCTTCACGATCAACACACAGGCGTTGGTTACTGCGCAACAGTGCATCTCAGAAGCATGTGATTTTCTGACAAAAACAGATGGGGCTGAATCTATAGGAAGCCTGATGGTGCGGATGCATTACAGTATTGTACGCAAGTGCAGTACTGCCATGCTGTCCCTTAACACGTTTTATGACAGATTGGACATGTGGTTGTGTGTGCGTGATGAGAAGTGCTTACACGTGACACAGATGCTGATGAACATAACCGGTGCGGTGGGAGCCATGCAGCTGTGCCATATCTCTACGCATCCTGATGAGTATGTAGCAAGCAATGAAAAAGAACTGGAAGAGTATTTGGAACGTGCACGCCAGGCTCTTAGAATCGCAACAAATGCCCTCAATGCGGTACGAATACCTAAAATAGGAGACGAGAAGATATGTGCCGAAAAGTTGGCTTTAATAACAAATGCTTCAATTCTAGTAGTTACGCTAAAACTGCTGGAGATAGCTGCGCGCCGTGCGTTCTCAAAAAATACACACAGTGTCAACATGCTGTATGTTTACACCTGTGTGAAGGAGATGCGGCATCTCTGTGGTCTTAGAATCACAATATTACGCTCAAAGGCCTCTGAGTATCTAGATATCGATCGAAAAACAACTCTCAGTACAGCCGTTTGGGCCTTGGACCGGCTTGATGATGCCGTTGACGCAATTTCGCTCGGAACGTACGCACGTACAGGAAAATGCCTGAACTACACGGAGGATCTTCAGGCCGACATTGCAGAATGTATGACAATATTGACTTTGCTACGCGCTGCACACAGGCATAATAGGAAACAAAATTCGGACATAGCAAAAGCCCTGAAGGAAAATAGAAGAATAGTTAGGAATGCTGGGTTGTTGTGCACACGTATAAGGTATAATTATACTAATAGATTGTCGGATTCGAGAGGCGCAAGAAGACTTTACGACTTGCTAGCGTACTTGGAGCACGTACACAAAAATCTTACATCCATTGACAAAAGGCAGCTGCGATATCCACTGTGGTCTTCTAGCATGCTCGAACAAGCCTCTGCTGCCATAGAAAGAGCGTGTGGCATATGTGTGGCTGAGCTTAAGAATGCGGATGCGTTTATAGCAAGCAATATCAACGGTGATGGCCCACAAAGCGAGTTATTTTCTGTTGTGAACATGCTATTTGGGTTATCACCACATGCTGAAAGGCATGTGCATGAAGGAGTAAATACCTGCTTAGCGCGGCATACATGTCGAGATAATATGCCGGGTCGACATATGGAGTACTCGTATAGGGGGGGGGAATTCAGATCACCAAGAAGAGCCTCTTTTTAGCGGCATAATACCTTACGCATGTGCTCTTGACCACCCTTGGGCTGAGCCTATAACTTCGCACAGAGTCACACGAAACCAATAGATGCCGAAAACCTCTATGCTCCAGCAAAATGTCACTGATAAACGTGAATCTGGCCATGTTGTGGTAAGTTGCATAATTTTCTGTTCTTTGCACAAGTGTTGCAAGAAGATTTCGGTAAGAGAACTCGCTGTTCAGTAGCAAAGAACCGCTCTGCGTGGTAGCAAAAGTTGTGTTTCTGCGCTATAATTCTTAAGATATTAATGTACTATGGTACACGTGGTGCATGAACGCAGAGATACTCACCTTCTCTATGGATTTTCTCCATGGGAGTCGTGGTCTCCGGACGGGGACGTTTGTTTTCACGACCGCATAGCTGAAGGAATCAAGAACAAAACCCTTTCTACAGACAATGTCGCCGATGTGGTGCTGCAGTTGCTGACCAGGGCAAATGAGATAGCTCTAGCCCTCTTAAAAGAGGTGCAGTACGCCGACTCAACATGCGTAGGAGAGATAAACACATGTGCGTTAGTGATGGCACAACGTCATATTTCTAAAGCATGCGACTTGATGCGAGGAAAAAGCGTCAGTGGGGTGTCTTTAAAAGCCGCTACAAGGGGAGATAGGCTACTGCATGTACATTTTGATATAATTGATGAGTGCTACGCAGCTATGCGTCTTATGAACACCTTTTATCGCAAACTTGACATGTGGATATACGAATGCGATGAAAAGTGTGGGCATGTAGTACGTATGGAGATGCTTCTCGTTAACGCCATAGACGCAGTTCAGCAGTGCCACTTCCATGCCTTTTCTGACGAATACGTCACCCACGATGATGAAGCACTAGATAAGGCTCTGGGTCGTGCTGAACATTGCATTAAAATTGTGGCCAACGCACTAAATGCTGTAAAAATCCCTGTAGCTCAAGGAACAAGGCGAGGAGGAGCCGTGAAGCCATCTGCTCTGTCGTCGAACTGTTCTCTACTGATTTCCACATTTAAGCTGCTTAGCCTTGGGACACGCAAGGCTTTTCCAGTAGGCAAAGCGCGTGATATTCGTGTATATGACCACATGCGATCTATAAACTATAGTTGTGGTTTTAGATCGCTTATTCTTAGAACGATAGCGGATGAGTTTGTTATCGCGATGGAGAAATGTAAGGGCTCTAGTCAGCTACTAACCTGGAGCACAGTGATCTGGGCATTATCCCAACTTTCTGACAACATCGACGATATATCTGCAGGTATGTATGCAGACGTCGAGTGCGGAATGCATTATGCTACAAAGATATCCTTGGATATAACGGAGTGCGTTACACAGTTAACATTGCTCGTCCTTGCTCACGAGACCAAGGGTATGCAGAACTCTGGGACTGGAAAAATTCTTGAACATAGCAAAGAAATGAGTTGTGGCGCTGCGCTTGAGTGCGGGTGCCTAGAAGGCCATGAGGAGCATAATCTTACGGATGCTAGCATGAAGAGGCTATATAATGTGTTAGCGTACGCAGAGGTTGCCCGCGAGAATTTGGCTGCTATCAACAGGAATGAACTACCGAATTCAGAATGGTCTTCATCCTTGCTTGACCAAGCAATAGTAGCTTTAGACAGGGCGGTAGAAGCCTGCGTGTCAAAGCTTGGGGTCGCTGAGGCTCAAACTAGGGAAAGGCGCCAGTTATACGCTTGCGGGGAGTTGTCACCTTTTGGCGATTTAAGAAGGAAGACTGCACACCATAAAGGAGAAACGAGAAATAGAACTACCCCTCAAAGAAGCGCGGATTCCTGCTCAGGTAATGTTTGTTCTGTAAGTATATCTGGTGGTAATAATTCCATCGGGGGGGGGTATTCAGGTTCTGAGGAACTACATTTGGGCGGTGTAACATCCCTTGCGAACACTCTTGAAAATGCTTCAATAGAGCCTGCCGAGCAGAATATTATGGCAAGAGAGCAAGGCATTAGCCGTACCAGACTATAATATAAACTGCAAAACCAATGCCTGTAATTTGTCACAGCGGGTATTTTTGCTCCTTCTCATGCATTTCGAGATAAAAACATCCCCCTAGAAAGCACCTGTGGGTAACAGAGCAGCTGGTTTTGCAAGCATCCAGGTATTTTTTTCCGGTAAAACCACGCGACGTTGTACTCCATGTTACTGGAACAATAGGTAGCTCTTGTATCATGCAAGTTCCTTTCTATGCTACAATAGTTGAAAGAATGCAGTATACTGTGGGTGATGCCGTGCCCGAGCATAACTCCTCAACACATAACAACGATAGTAGCGGCTTTTCCCCTTGGGTACAGTGGACAAGTGAAATGGACGTTAGTTTCCATGACCATGTAGCACAAGGCATAAAGGAAAAAGTCCTGTCTGCAGACAATATATCCACTGTTTCGTTGCGGTTACTCACCAAAGCGAATGAAACTACACTGGCGCTTTTGAAGGAGATTCGGTATGTAGACGCTACCTGGGTATATGAGGTGAATGCCCAGGCTCTGGTAACAGCTCAATGCCATATACTGGAGGTATGCAACATACTGAAGGGTGTTAGTGGCACAGCGATTGACTCGGAGCCCATAGGAAAGAGGATGCTATGTGCATACCCAGAAATCACTGTTCTATGTTATTCCGCCGTAACGTCTCTTGATTCTTTCTATTCCAAACCCGACATGTGGTTACGTGGAGATGATGAAAAGTCAGCATATGTGTCACGAATTCTAGCATTCTTAGTTGGCGCCATAGATGCAATGCAACAATACCACATGTTTGTATGTCCTTATGCCTATAGGGTAAGTAATGGTCGAGAACTAGAAGGGGCACTGTGCCGTGCGCGACACGCACTTAGAACTGTGACCAACGCCTTTAACACTGCTAGCCTACCAAAAAATGAATGGGTACAACAGACAGGAAAGAATGCTCTGTTGACCAACATCTACTGGCTCACCGCCGTGTTTGAACTCCTTGATGTGGCATCACATAGGACTTTTTCAACGGCAGGGATGCATAATCTGACCGCATATCACAACACAGGTACAATAAGCCGCTGCTGTAGGTTCCGAATAACGCTTTTGCGTAAAAAAGCCACTAGGTACATGGCTGTGACAGATTCGTATGATCAGCAAAATCTAGTGTGCAGCACTGCTATTTGGGCTTTAGACAGATTAAATGACGAAATCGATGCCATAGCCAGCGGAACATATGAATACTTCGGCCAGGCCTTGCATTACACAACAGGGATAAACATAGGAACTACAGAATGCTTGTCAATATTGGCACTGATGCGTCTAGCTTACATACGGGAAGGAGAGCGTAATTCTACAGCTGCTAAAACTATTGAGCGAGATTACAAAATGTTGAAGGATGCAAAACTCTTGTGTGCGCGCCTTAAGCTCCGCGGATCAGGAAGTTCAGTTGATGCAGATTGTATAGAAAAACTATATGACGTTTTGGCATACCTAGAGTCTGTGCGAAATGATCTTATGTCTCTTGATGGCAGTAGGCTGTTGCATGCGCAGTGGTCTTCTTCCATGTTAAAACAAGCAGTCAAAGCCATTGAATCGGCGTTTGATATCTGTGAAGCGAAAATTAAGAGTGCAGAAGCTAATGTTGCCGTAGAAGGCACGAACAGTAGAGCCCCAATAGAAGGCGGCGCCACACGTTCGGTTCCAATCCCACAACGTGTCCGCGCCCTTCGGGAAAGATATGGCAACAGCACGTATCCACAAGGCAATATGCATGTAAACTTTGATCAGGTAAATCCTCTCCACACACCTAGTCCGCATGGGGGGGGGGAATTCAGGTCTCGCTGAGCAAATTTCTAATAACGAACAACATCCAGGTAGCTATATCGAAAATGTCGCAGAGCGTGTAGCCGCAGAGGCCGTGCGGAATGCGTACAGTAGACACCTATAAGCAGTAGTATGCTTGCGTGGAATGTTTCTCCACATCTCGGAATTACCATATTTGAACGGACAATTACAACACAGTATCCACATAAGCCAAACTTATCGGAGCATTGCCGCTATCATTGGGAGAAACTACTCCATTTTAAGTGGTAAAAACACCGCCAGGAAGTTGTGTAGACTGTGCTGTCATGCTATAATCTTAAAAAGTTAATATAGCTATGGTAGCCATGATGCATGGAGACGCCGTGGTATCGAACGACGTCGACAATGGGTTCTCTCCTTGGGAAGAGTGGTCACTCGAGGAGGACGTATGTTTTCATGAACGTATTTCCAAGTATCTTAAGGATGGTTCCCTATCGATAGACGGAGTCGCCGCCATTGTTCTGCAATTACTTACTAAAGCGAATAATACTGCTCTCGCGCTTTTGAAGGAAGTGCGGTACGTTGATTCCTCGTGGACACATGAGGTAAATGCGCATGCTCTAGTAACGGCACAACGGCGTATCCTGGAAGCTCGAAACTTGTTGCTCAAGGGGCGCAGCGATACTGTAACAGCTAGGTTTCCTATAGAACCACCAGGAGGGACGCGTATGTTGCGTTTGTATCGCCACATCGCCTACAGCTGCTATGCGGCAGCGGCTTCACTAAATACCTTTTATCAAAGATTTGAAATTTGGCTACACGGTAATGACAAAAAGTATTGTCATGTAGCGCAGATTCTGGTGCTACTGTCAAACGCGCTTGATGCCATGATGCAGTGTCATGCTTTGGTATATCCTGCTGAATACACAATACTTGACGAGAAGGATCTGGACAGTGCTCTAAATCGTGCAAATGTGGCTTTGAGAATTACCATAAATGCACTTAATGCGGTCAGCATACCCGAAGAAGACGCGGGAATGGTTCTGGCGGAAAAGTCAGCATTATTAATCAATACTGCTGTACTTGTATCGACAATTAAGCTTCTAGACATGGCAGCACGCCATGCATTTGCAACATACAAAGAAACTCGCAGTCACAACCCGCACAATCACATCGGGGTAATAAAGAGGTGCTGTATACTGAGGGTACAAATACTCAGGGCAAAGTCTGAAAGTTACGCGCGCATTGCCCAGAAGAATGAATCTACGCAACAGATGATGACTTGCGAGATTGCCATCTGGGCTTTGGATCACCTTCATGATGAAATCGATGCAATATCGCACGGGATGTACGACAGTGAACGAAGAGATTTGTGCTATACCACCGAAATCTCAATGGATATTGCAGAGTGTGTTACGGCGCTGACTCTGCTTCGTCTTGCCTATTCCAGAGCTGGCAGAGAGCACTCTACCCTAGCAAAAACTCTTGAGCGGTACGACGTGATGACAAAAGACATTAGATCACGGTGCGGCCGCCTTGATCCGTGTGAACAAGATTCCGTTACGGAGTTGCATGACATGTTGGAGCGCCTAGAATTCGTACGCGGGGAGTTGGTCGCCATTGATAAAAGTAAGCTACTCCACACTCCGTGGTCGTCAAGGGTGTTAAGCCAGGCCATACAGGCTTTAGCCAGAGCATTCAATACGTGTGAATCCGCACTAAGGAGAGCAGAATCTGGAATGAGCACTAGCGATAACATCTCACGTTATGCATCTAATGACCTATTCAATACACTGCGCAGCGTACTTTTCCGAGCATTGCTAGATAGCGCGTTTAACATAGAAATAGACTGCAGTGCATTAGGAGCTCTGTTTTTATCCGGGGATAATAATATGCCGTCTAGTGAGTACGGGCCTGCCACAGGAGGGGGGGGGTATTCTGAATCAGAACCTAGCTCAGGCAACGTGACACCTCCTGACTGTTACGTGGAGTACGTGATTGCTGAGCCTGTTGCAGAGCATAGCATAACTGAGATAGAGCGGAGTTATGGCCACAGCGGCACAGAAATGTAGGCAAAACTATAGCTCCTTTGCCTGTGGCTAGTCACCAACCTGTACAGCTCATAAGAAACATGGCACAACCGACGCGCCGCGAGTGTGCACATCTACCCTTGTACTGCATACGCACTCGTGAAGTAACCCTGTTTGCAATAGACCTATGCCCCTCATTGGCGAAGACCTACCTATACGGATTAGCGACGAAAGTACGTTTACAAAGGTAAAACACATTAGCCTGCAGAACATGTATGACATGCTCATATCCTCGCGGCCTAAAAAACTAGTATGCATCGAGCCAGCCGATATATTCCAGAAGAAGCAAAATGCAATTTGCCCCAAGAAATGCATAGCAAATCGTATTTCATTTTCAGGGTTCAAATCTCCGAATAGGAGTACTGCGCACCCTGCAAGGAAATGAACTCGGGCAACGTGGCCAACCAGCAGGCCCAATCTGGACTCAGTATTTTGTGACTGAAACAGTCAAAGCACAACCCTCGCCTTTTGACAGTAAGAATACATAGGCCTCACCTGCAGTAACTCCTGACATCAAGGTGCACAATTTCTATTCAACAGGTTGTACACATATAAGAAAGCTAGTCCACGCGTCTGCTTCCGGGCTCATCACGTGTTTCACGCTACCATCTAGAGAGAAGGAACGTATGTGGTAATTCATAAGGTTCCCTGCGTGCTTTTGTAATCCTATACATGCAATTGTCATAACTCTTATAAAGAGCTGAATTCTCCGGATAGTCTTGTTGCTACATACAGTAGTGGATTGATTTGAGCAGTGATCCTGGCTCAATGATACCTTTATAAGGATAAAATATAAGATATATCATAAAAATAATGCAGATGCCTAAAGCGTACGTAGGTTTGCAAGGCCGCGTACAGATCCAAAATTTCATGCTGTGTTTATTGATTTATGACACAGAAAAAACGCCTACGTTTTCGCAGCATAAACCCGCAACAGTAGAACGTAACATACTATCTACCGCCTCAGCATGAATCCTGGCTTGTAATTGATCGTGCAACCGCTATACCATTCCAGAAAATCGTACATATGAACTGCAATTATGGGTAGCACCCAAACCTTTTAATTCACAGGCTGCAGAATTTAGAATCCGGACAATGGTGAGTTATGGCTCCGCTACTGGTAGTATCCCTAAAGTTTTATTATAATTTTGTATAGTTCCACGCAAATAGGGCAATTTTATGTTAATTGCCAGAAGAGTGCCTCCTCACAGGAGGGTGCGCTCCGCTACTCGGCGCAATGACTTGAAAAAACACGTTGCTAACACCACTAGAAATTCCGGTAGAAACAAACGCAACATAGCATCATTAACGGCACGTGTGTCGATTTTGCACGATTTTGCGTCGTTTATTGGCAAGCTAATTGACGGCATGGGAGTTGTGACGAACAAAAATGCTGTCTCTGCCCCCGTAAATACAGAAAATAACATAAATGCAGGTGTGGCCGTGGATGCACAAGGCTGTGACGATTATGCGTCTTGCCACTACATCATTTGCGGTGAGGAAGCAAAAAATACAGAATTCTTCTCGCCCTACTGCACAACGCATTCGGTAACCTGTACATATACCAGTCCTCAGTCCGATAACACTCAATCTCAAATGTATGAGCGCACTGCCAAAGAGTCCATGTGTTTGGATCAGTGCAACAGCCCTTCTTACAAACCCAAAAGCTCAGAAAGTAGGCCATTGTGGCCAACTTATGCTTCGTATTGCTCAATTTTGTACATTTGGTTTCCGTCGTCTTCTGAGCATGCTACAGATAACTATTGCGTAAAATATTCTAAACATTCCCCGCTTGAAACTGTTACATCCGTGGAGGGGGGGGGTATCTATAGCCCAACTGCATCGCTAATCGTGGATTCAAGTTTGAGAAACACAATCTGTTGCCTTGTTATTGACACACATAGTAAGAGCCTCGGTGCACTGCCATCCGTCGTGACTTAACACCTGCCGTATTGCGTAAGAACCATAATAAGGGCCTGCATAATCTCTATCCGCCACGTGATTCTGTATAGTGTATAACAAGGTTATTAAAGGCCCAGACTAGCTATTGTGGCGCTAAAGTATGTTCTATAATTTGAAATGCAAAATTTTGATTACCATTCGAACAACATAGTACTGCCCTTTGCCTAACAGCATGGCAGATCGCGTATTTTTTCTACTTGGCTATAAAGAAGCAACTGCCTGAATTAACGGCACTACTTGGCAAAGCTTTGCACAATACCTCTCCTCAAACATGAGTGTGGGACCACATAGAACATGCATACTACCGATTTGCCCTAGTAACATCAGGTTCAATCTTCACAATCCTGCATGTTCGGCATAGCAGCACTTTGCATAATGTCTTCAGCATCTCCGCAGTTCTGCTTTGGTATGCAGCATGGTTTCATAGAACGCAAAAGTATAAGACATCTACTAGTCGGAGCTACACTACCTTTTGGACATTTGTTGCTTTGAACCAGCGCTTTTTAAGGAGTCAACCGATTAACCTCGTATCAATACTAGGATAATCAAAAACTGCCTATCATCGCATGTTACGAACACCACTTATGCTATCATCTCTTAGGTCAAATGTCAGAAATGAAAAATCCGTACACGTAGCACAAATTCTTGTAACAATCAGCATTGCGATATGCTCTACGCCGTTCCAGGGTAACTTTTACCATTATGTTGAACACACACAAGTAAAGGCAGACTATCAAATGCACTGATGAATTTTGGTAATCGTGATACCTTCACTCAGCTCCGTGAGACTTCCTAAAAGCTGCTAATCACGACTTCAGAGAAGATCGTCTTATTAACAAACACTTCTTCCTTAGCCAATATCCTGTTCAAACTCTCGAACATTGCCGCAACCAGGTACTTAGCCGAACTATTGCTCTATAGAGTTCTTGCCCAAGCGCCGTTAACAATAAGGTTTTATGCTATTCTCAGGCCTTATCTACGCGTTAACATACAAGAGTATGACACCGAGCTACCGCGCCCATTGGTTCGTAGAACATTCAGTCAGTACTACAATTTGGGCATTCGATCACCCTGTGATGTTATCTATCTCAAAAAACAGTTTTATTCTGCAATCACATGGATTCTCCACTGACACATGTCAAATAGGTTACAGCCTAACCTATTCACAAATAAGGCAATATGTACAACGGGTTTTAGATAGCCCATACTGCCGACTCGTAGCACATGAAATCGGAAAAATGAAAAATAATTACCGCGCAGCAAACTGAAATGCTACAGATCGTTAGCAAGGCAAAACACATCACCATGTACGCGCTGCATGTTGTTAACAACGTCGTGCTTTGTAGCTAGGCATTTTTCAAACTTAATACATGCGATGCTAAGTTTCTCGACAGCGTCATTGCTGCCTCTGTGAATCATACTTGCATCCATCCTTACCCTGCGATACGCTTTATCCAGCAATACAAGCAGCTCCCCCTCTATTCTCTGTAATTCCCGAAATTTTGTTATATCCAAAACACTCAGGGACTCAAGCTCCCTTTCTATCACAAACACAATCTGAGTTTTGAGCTCAGCTATATATTCCAAAAACACCACGATGCCATACATAGAGCTTACTAGCACAGCTGTATTCGCAAAATATTAAACTTCCCTTTACGTGACCGAACCAAAGGACTGAGATTATTACCTTTCCAACTTATATCAGAACATTTTCCCCACGTTCGTACTTGATAGAGTGCTTAACGCTACTACGCCACACCAACAAGAATAAGACTTCGAAACATTGGTGATAAATTCCCAACCAAGCAATTACCACCCATATAGTGAACACAAATTGCCAATCTCTATATAGAATTATTTCGTTTGACAGACGCTGAACCTCCGCTGAGTATAACTGACGCGACCCTGAATATTTGTTATGAAATATCCTAAAAACATGCCGATCACAAAATTGATACTCACAGAGCTCGCCCAGCATCAAAGAAATTCACTTGTCATTTTACCTACGCTAGAGCTTGTGCACAAAAATGAGCCTAAATCTATATGGTAACGGTAGGAACAATAGTCCGCGAAAATGAATAACTATTGCCACTAAGCTGGCACTTCCTGAGAGCTTGTACCAGTGTGACAACAAAAATTGCATCAAACAACAGCCATAATAACGACGTCTTCATTACAAAGCTATATTCACAACACGCTCCAGGACGCTAATTCCTGCCACAAAAAACTCATATCAAGCTATTATGTGGGAGTAGAAATCTGTATTAGCTTAAAATAACACCACTCACAGTCTAGCTATCACGGCCTGGGACCACCTGTGGAACCTCTGGTACACGCTTTAGTTTCTACACACAGCAAGGTATTGCTGCATGCATGAACGCGATAACAACGTCGAAAAAGTGGCGCGCAACTGCCTATAACTGACAATGTAAACAATCTGAGGCACAAAAATCGCCGCACATGCGTTCCAATATGCATCACCGAGCGTATCTCCATGCCCAAAGACCTTTCCTTAATCAAAAAGAAAGAACTGTCCTTTCTCATGAGCCCACTAAAACCACAGGCATGCCGAAAGGCCCAAGGAACCTTTTGTTGACATAAACAAAGTCGCACACGTGCTTCGAATACTAAAACTCAGCAACTTCTATCAGATGCCGGGCTCTGCGCCCTTTTACATAAAAAAGTAGCTACAATTTCACAAACCATAATGTACCATTGCTGCTGCGCCGCAGATGATAACATCACTTCCCACTCAAAAAAGCACTGAAAGCGGTGTAATTGGGGTTGACGAAGATCAAACACTGAAAACGGGACTATTCAACCTGCAGCAGAGGTGATCCGGAACAAGGCATAACCCCGCCACGTGAGACCCACAGTCCCTCACAAAAAACATGGAGCCAGACTAGCGCATCCCAAAAGCAGCGCGCATACTAAGCACCATGAATGAGACGCAAGTCACGAGGCCCCTAATAATTAACCGCGCGCTGCAACGCCGAGATAATCACAGCGAGAGCATGCTAGCTCTCAAAAACCCCACCCTTAGATGACCTTGAAAGGCGCTTCCTCTCATTAGGATCCAAAAACCTCTTCCGCAGCCTTATGGATTTCGGCGTACATTCTACCAACTCGTCATCGTTAATGAATCCTATCATCTCCTCTAACGATAATACCTTAGGCGGCACTAACCTCACCGCCTCATCTGCCCCGGCTGCCCTTACATTTGTAAGCTGCTTACCCTTCAGAACATTGACTTCTATGTCATTATTACGATTGTGAAGCCCTACAATCATGCCCATGTACACCTTGTCCTGGGGCTTGACAAACATTACACCCCTTTCCTGAAGATTAAAAATAGCATACGCTACGGCTTCACCAGCACCCGTGGAAATAAGAACACCATTAACCCTTCCAGCAATCTCTCCTTTATATGGAGCATACCCATGAAAGAGGCGATTCATTATGCCAGTGCCTCGAGTATCTGTTAGAAATTCACCGTGGTAACCTATAAGCCCACGAGATGGCATTAGGAAGATCATCTTCACCCTACCCTTTCCTGAAGGCGTCATGTCCTGCATGTCGCCCTTACGGAAGCTTAGCTTTTCCATGATGACGCCGCTATATTCTTCGTCAACATCTATGATCACCTCTTCCACAGGCTCTAGCACTGTGGCTCCATCCTTCCTGAAAATCACCCTAGGCCGTGACACAGAAAGCTCAAAACCCTCACGCCTCATTGTTTCGATCAGCACTCCCAGCTGCAACTCCCCTCTACCACCTACCTCATAGGCCTCATTTCTTGAGCCCTCTTTGACGGTAATTGCAACGTTCGTCTCCGCCTCCGCAAACAATCTCTGTTTTATAGCAGTAGATGTAAGCTTAGTGCCTTCTGTACCTGCAATTGGGGAATCATTAACGCTGATTGTGACAGCCATAGTTGGCGGATCAACCGGTGTCGATTCTATGGGGCTAGTTACCGACATGTCCACGACGCTATCAGAAACCGATGCCGACTCCAAGCCTGCAATGGCTATTATATCTCCGGCATCAGCCCCCTCGACAGGAATTCTCTTGAGGCCCGAAAAGGACAATAGCTTCGTGAGCCGGCCACTTTCCACAACCTCACCAGCCAAGTTCAGAACCTTAACCTGCGAATTTATCTTAGCCCTTCCCCTATACACCTTGCCCGTCAGCACTCTGCCAAGAAACTTGTCAGACTCCAACAATGTAAGAAGCATGCTAAAAGGCGCGTCCAGGTCATACTGTTTTGGAACTATATGTTCAAGTATCCCTTCGAATAATGGCGCTAAGCCACGCCTCTCATCGGATAAACTTCTAGAGCACCAACCATCTCTTCCTGATGCATATAACACAGGAAAATCCAGCTGCTCGCTTGTCGCATCAAGGTTTATAAAGAGCTCGTACACTTCATCGAGCACTTCATTAACCCTACTATCTGGCCTATCTACCTTGTTAACTACAACAATGGGTAACAACTTGGCCTTCAGAGCCTTTGAAAGAACAAACTTTGTCTGAGGCATTGGACCCTCTGACGCATCTACCAACAGCAATACGCCATCAGCCATCGATAGTACCCGCTCTACTTCACCGCCAAAATCGGCGTGCCCTGGAGTATCTATCACATTTATCTTATGATTTTTCCAAGTAACTGCGGTACACTTAGCAAGGATAGTAATGCCTCTCTCTCTTTCGAGGTCATTGCTATCCATGACGCGTTCCACCACATCCTGATTGTCTCTAAAAGCGCCGCTCTGCCTCAGCATGCTATCTAACAGCGTGGTCTTCCCATGATCCACGTGAGCGACAATTGCTAAGTTGCGGACGGAATCGTAACCACTTGACATTATCTGTGCTTCCCCTTAACGCAATGGGATAAATCTATATGATTATATTAAATAATCAACGACAAAAACACACTCATGCGGCGTTAACCAGCCATACTACTGGCGGAACGCTCGAAAAACTCGTATGTAAAGTCTTCCTTATCGGGATCATACCTTACCTCGACTCTACCGCCCTGAGCGAGTTTGCCAAATAGCATTTCAAACGCTAACTGTTTTTTGATCTTCTGTGTTACTATGCCCTGTATCTTCCTTACGCCATAATCCTCTCTCTGCCCCATTTTTGCCAAAAACTTCAGAGACGACTGATCTATGTCCAAACTTACATCCTTACGAGCAAGCTGCTCCCTCAGCTCATCAACAAACTTCTCCACTACCTTGGCAATAACATGGGTATCGAGATACGAAAACGGAATTATGGCATCGAGCCTATTGCAAAATTCCGGACCAAAAATCTTCTCTATAGTCTTATGTGCACTGTCCAGATGAAAACTGCGGTCTCTATTAAAACCAACCGCATTGTTGCTTAATTCCACAGCCCCAGCATTGGTAGTGAGTATTATTACCACATTCCTAAAGCTCACTTTTCTGCCATAAGTATCAGTTATGCATCCATAGTCCATAATCTGAAGCAGTATATTATATAAGCTACTGTGGGCTTTCTCTATTTCATCCAACAATAATACGCTGTACTGGTTGCGCGATATCGCATCGGTAAGCAACCCGCCCTGCTCATACCCAACATAACCAGGAGGCGAGCCAATCATCCTAGAAACTGTATGAGATTCCATGTACTCAGACATATCAAATCTGATCAGTTTCATACCCATATTTTTCGCTAGTTGCCTAACCAGCTCTGTCTTTCCTACCCCTGTAGGGCCCGCAAACAAATAGCATGCCAGAGGCTTTTGAGCACTCCTTATCCCAGCCTTTGCAATTCTTATCGCATCGACAACCTGAGCAATTGCCTCATCCTGACCGAAGATAACCTTCTTCAGATTTTCTTCCAAATTCTTAACTCGCTGCACATCATCGCTTGTGAAAAGATTGCAGCATGGTATTTCAGTAATCTTGGAAATTATGGCTTCTATATCCTTGCCCGTAACTATCCTGCTGGATTCTGGAGCGCGTAACTTACTGTATACTCCGGCCTCATCAAGTACATCAACAGCCTTATCGGGCAACATTCTTTCAGCTATATATCTATCAGACAACTCCGCAGCACATCTAATTGCCTGATTGGTATAGCGCACATCGTGATATACTTCGTAGTAGGATTTGATACCACCCAATATCTGGATTGTCTCCTCCACAGTGGACTCTTCGACGTTAATTTTCTGATACCTTCGTGCTAGCGCGCGGTCCTTTTCAAAGTTATTGTTATACTCTTTGTGGGTAGTAGCACCAATACATCTTATAGTACCCCTAGCAAGCGCAGGTTTCAGCAAGTTACTTGCATCTAATGGGCTTCCACTAGTTGAACCAGCACCTATTATAGTGTGGATCTCATCTATAAACAGGATGGCATTCTTCTTATTCTCTATTGCCCGAATTACTGACTTTATCCTCTCTTCGAAGTCACCTCTGTACCTTGTACCCGCAAGCATAGAACCCATGTCGAGCGAATATACTTCCACACTCCGTAGCTGTGAAACTATATCACCCTCTACTATCCTTAAAACCAAACCCTCGACTATAGCGGTTTTTCCAACACCGGAATCACCAACATATAAAGGGTTATTCTTTCGGCGACGCAGAAGAACCTCTATAGTTCTCTCTTGCTCATACTTTCTGCCAATAACGTAATCTATCTTGCCTTCCTTAGCCAAGTCATTAAGATTAACACAATATGCCTCGAGGCTTTCTCCATCCTTTGTAACGGAATCCCTCGCAATATTGGGGAAAGAAATCGTGCTTCTCTTGCTATCCCCATCTCTCACGCTGTCACTACCGCGATCGTAACTCTCATCACATATGTGCTCATTTCCAGATATACAGCTTACAACGTCGATGTATTTGACATTGTGTTCATTCAGGAAAGAAACGCTGTGCGACTCTTTCTCCAAAAACATTTCCGCAAGTACATTTACGCCATTAATCTCATCTCTTCCCGACGCATGTGCATGTACTATAGCTCTGTGCACTACCTTTTCAAAAGCCCTACTGGGCTTTACCTCCGCAACAGCTTGCCCGCCTCCTACAGACATCTCGTACCGTAGAAAATTCATGAGAGTATGTCTCAGCCTATCTATAGACACCCTACAAACATACAATACACGCCGAACATCAACATCGTCAGTGAGCGATAACAGCAAGTGCTCAAGAGTGGCGCACTCATGACGAAAATCGAATGCTATCGATATGGCCCTGTGCAAACTAGCTTCAAGATTCTTCGACAACACTAGACACAACCCTCAAATCCTACGTAGGCAAAGGGTATCAGTTAAGCATTAAAATATATTGAAAACAACTTGGATCGCACATAAAAAAAAGTATAAACTACGTAAAGTATAATGCTCTATAGACGCTAAATCTGTGTTAGATATGCATGCTCTTTTCAATCACGTACCGGAGTTTTTAACCCTTCTCGTGCTGGAAATGATCCTGGGCATAGATAACCTGATATTTGTATCTATAGTTTGCGAGAAATTACCTGATAATATACGCGACAAAACAAGAATATGCGGGCTATCGATTGCTCTCATAATGAGATTCTTGATGCTGTTTGGAGCATCACTGATTTTGTCCAGCACCAACAGTTTCGTTACTGTGCTACAAATCGAACTCTCGTACAGAGATGCGTTTATGGTAGCCGGGGGGCTATTTCTAATCTACAAATGCGCCAGAGAGATATACTGTGAAATCTTTCCCACTGAATCCAAGGAGATACGTACATTCTCTGGTATATCATGTGCTATCGCGCAAATTGTAGGCATAGATTTAATGCTATCCTTAGACTCTGTAATATCGGCCGTTGGCATAACGAATAACAACCTCCTCATAGGACTCGTGTTTTTCATTTACTCGGTCGTAGCTGTGTTGATATCAAAAGATCTGGGAAAGATTATAAACAAATACGGCAACTTCAAGATTATAGCGTTGTTGTTTATAGGTCTACTTGGTCTATTCTTGGTTTTAGATGGCTTTGATATCAAAATCTCACATAACTACCTGTACGCCACACTACTGTTCTCCATGTTAGCAGAAACGATCAACTGCTTACGCACGAAGCCATAGATCTGCATTGTTACCTGTTGCTCTCGAGTTGGTACACTGATTTTTTCTATAAAACAATATCCGCAAGCGGAAAGTCTAATATCCCTGTGCACGAGCCTACATATACCGTTATTACACTGCATACTTTCATGAAATGCCCATTGTTTGCGAAGCCACAAGCCCTAGTCTAATCCGTAGAGCAAACCCTGAATTCATACCATGCTAGCACTGCGCCCGCGATGTGCTTTTAGAACTATCTCTGACAGCTGTCAGCGCAACAAGAGCATCGCCTTCTACTCAGCAAAACGCCGCACTCTACCAAACCATGAAGTTGAAAAAACAAGGACTTAATCCTTCATCACTGCAAGCATATCATCTGTGACACACAGAAAACTGCCAAAGTCCACATCAAGCTTGAAGTACAACCTGGGCACATAACGAAGCTTCAAGTATTTGAATACCGCCCTGCGGATAACAGCTGAACTTTCATTTAGGGCATGCACTATTTCCTGCACCCTTGCTTCTTCTTCGCGAATCACAACAAAAACTGTCGCGTTTTTTATATCTTCACTTACCCTAATGCAGGTAATAGACACAACTCCACTCAAGTCGTAAAACTCCCGCATAAACAGCTGAGACAACGCCCTCTTCAGCACTGAAGAAACCTTTAAGCTCCTGTGCCCCTTGAATTCATCGAAAGCAATCACTCCACTGTCCTCACGTGTTCCACAACTTCAAGTATCTTTATCGTGTCACCCGCAGTAATACCATTTATCCCATCAACAAGAAGCCCACACTCAAGGCCCCTATTCACCTCCTTGACGTCCTCCTTAAACCTGCGTAAAGCCCTCACAGACCCTTCACCGACTACAGTCTCACCCCTAAGGACCCTTATTGCAGCACCTCTACTTACAGAACCCTCAGACACATAGCAACCAACCACAGTACCACCCTTTCCTGCAGAGAACACTTGCCTTACCGCTAACAGCCCCACCTGCACCTCCTGCACAATAGGTTTCAGCTTGCCACTGACCATGCTCTTCATATCATCCACCAGGTCATAGATAACCTGGTAATGCCGCACATCGACAGAACTCTTCTGACGAAGTAAATCCCTAGCCATAGCATCAACTTTCACGTTGAATGCCAGGATGACCGCAGAAGACACTTCCGCTAACAAGACATCAGACTTCGTAATATCACCAACTTCTTTATGTAGGATATTGAACTTAACCTCCTCATGCTCTATTTGAGCAATGGCATAAGCAACCGCCTCTATTGACCCCGCAACATCTGCCTTAAGAATCATATTTACTTCTTCGACAGCGGCGCCTTCCATTGAAGGAAGCACTGTACCACTGAACGTACGCGGAGCACCACTTTGTCGCGCAAAGTTGATCTCAGCTCTGTGTTTCAGCAAATCACTAGCATGTTTCTCAGACTGCATGGCGAGCAAAATATCCCCCGCCTTAGGAACAGAACCCAGGCCCAATACCCTCACTGGTGTCGCAGGCAAAGCAACATCAACAACCCTATCGGCATCATCAAACATACTACGGACTTTACCATAGGAACTATCGCCAGCTACAACAACGTCACCCTTTCTCAACGTACCTTGCTGCACTATGACCGTAGCAATCGCACCACATCCCCTATCTACTCTGGACTCTATGACCACCCCGCGAGCCCTACACCCTACTGGCGCCCTAAGCTCCAGCATTTCTGCAAGCAGCAGTATTGTAGACTTTAGCTTCTCTATATTCTCACCAGTCTTGGCCGATACAGGCACGACCATCACGTCGCCCCCTAATTCTTCTGACACCACTCCATGCTGCAGTAGGTCATTCGTGATCTTATCTACATTCGCATCACTCTTATCTATCTTGTTCACAGCCACAATCATAGCCACACCAGCTGCCTTCACGTGGTTTATAGACTCCACAGTCTGCGGCATAATCCCATCATCTGCAGCAACGACAAGAACTACTATGTCCGTCACGTTTGCACCACGAGCACGCATGTCCGCAAATGCTTCGTGACCCGGTGTATCGAGGAATGTAATCTTCTTACCCTCAACATCTATCTGATACGCACCTATGTGCTGCGTTATCCCCCTTACCTCTTTGTCAGCAACATTAGAACTTCTCAGTACATCAAGTAACGAAGTTTTACCATGGTCAACGTGACCCATAACAGTAACTACAGGTGGCCTAGGTTGTTCCTCATAGCCCTCAGCGCCAATATCGCTAAGCTCCTGCTCCATCTTCACCTTACTCACAATCCTAGGACGATGACCAAATGCCGTAGCCACCTCACACGCAAGCTCCGGTGTCAAATCAGTATTGATCTTGGACTCCACCCCAAGCTGCGCCAAATACCGTAGAACGTCCTGAGACTTCTCTGCCATTGCCAAAGACAAAGACCGAACATCCATACTGTCAGTAACCACAACATCCCTAGGCAGCCTTCTGGTATTGCTTTTTACGTTGTGCCCACGACGCCTGCCACCTGACGATGACATCCTAGTAACACGCTTGTCCTCGAGGACACTAAGCCCATCCTCTATATCCAATTTAACATGCTTACTTGAACTACGAACCGAAGCAGCCTTCTTTACACCGCCTTCTTTCTCCTTCTCTCGGTGACGCCCTGCAGCTGCCGGAGCACCGTGTGAGTACTTCTTCCTGTCATCATGGCCGCCCTTGCCTGAAGTAGCCGCCGGAGCCTCCGCCTCACTCACCACCTCTTCTACTTCGCGCACAGGCTCCGCATCAACTGAAACAGGCGCATCCCGCACTTGCTGCGCCTCAGCTGCAGCAGCTTCCCTCGCCGCAGCAGCAGCAGCCAATTCTTCCTCTCGAGCCCTCTGTTCAGCCGCCTCTTTCTCCCTAATGCTGATACTGTCTGCCATGTTTATGGCACTTATTCTGAATAACTGCTCCTGAGCGGTCAGCACACTACCTGACTTACCCGAAGCACCTGCCCTGCGCCGGTCCTCGGAAGATGGATACTCTCCCCTACCAGTAAGTGCACCCACCATCTTGCGCTTCTTACTACGCACCTCTACAGTCATGAAAGACTTGCCAGTCGATGAGGCCTTTGTTAAAGGCTGCGGCACCTTAAGCTTATCACCGAGACTCAGCGTCAGACGCTCACGCTTGCCTGAGGCATTATCTCCCGTACCAACCTTCTCAACATCACTCATCTACAGTACCCAGAAAAAAAACTAAACCCACCCTATCCGCTTACGTGACTCCAGTATTATGGAATCAACCTGCTCTTTACTCAATTTAACCTTGGGAATAATATCATAAAATTCATCAGTACACAGCGAAGCAATGTCTTCTATACTCCTGACTCCATTCTCGCACAACTTTACAATATCCTCTACTTGCAAGTACGGAAGCTGCATGACCTCCTCACTCACGGATACTTCTTCAAGCATCTTCATGGCTTCCTGCCGTCTGCGAGCCAAACATTCAGCAGCACGAGTCTTGAGCTCACGGGCAATATCCTCATTAAACCCGTCCACGGCTGCAATGTCACTGACCTCAGCTCTGTCCAGATCCTCTATACTGGAAAACCCCTCACTAACTAACAGCTGCCCTATTATTTCCTCTACATCCAAATCATCGATGAAAACCCTAGCCCCAGCACTCAGCTCCTTAGCTTTCCTAGTAGACTCGGTTTCATCCCCTATGACATCTATATCCCAGCCCACCAACTCAGACGCAAGCCTTATGTTTTGACCATATCGCCCAATGGCCAGACTTACCTGACTTTCCGGAACAACCAGCTCTATCTTACTAACATCCTCATCGATGATGACCTTAACAACCTCTGCAGGCGCTATCGCACTCACCACAAACTTCGCTAAGTCAGACGAGTATGGCACAACGTCTATCTTCTCACCGTGCAACTCAGCTACTATATTCTGAATTCTAACGCCCCGCGCACCAATGCACGCTCCCACCGGATCAACATTCTTATCTGACGAAAACACCGCCACCTTAGAACGTGACCCCGCATCGCGGGCCAGAGCCTTGATAGTAACGACCCCATCGTAAACTTCTGGTATTTCCTGTTTGAACAAAAGCTCCATAAACCTCTTGCTCACCCTAGAAAGGAAAATCTGCGGACCTGTCGCCTCTCTACGCACATCTTCTACATGCGCCTTCACCCTATCATTGGGTCGAAAAACCTCACCCCTGATAGTACTATACACAGGAAGATATCCCTCACTTCCATTCAGATCTACGACTACGTTATTGTACTCTACCCTCTTGACGACGCCGTATACAAGATCCCCCACTCGATCCTTAAACTCCTCATACTGCCTCTTCCTCTCTTGGAGCATAATAAGCTGAGCAACCTTCTGCTTAGCAAGTTTCGCAGAGTTATAGTCGACATCAATGGGCGGCAATGGCTCAAGGAGTATATCACCAACCTTAGCATCCTCTTTCTCTAGCAATGCATCAGATATCCTTACTAGCTTGTACTTGTCTACTTCATCCTCAGGAATCCCGCACTTCTCGGAGTCGAAGGACATATCATCCTCTACGACCAGCGCCTGCCTTGCAATGGATATAACACCGGTCTTCCTGTCGATAGAAACCTTAATCTTACAGTCCCCGTACTTGCCATGGCTGACAACTTCGAGCGCCTGCTCAATCGCCTCCACCACAACACCCAGGTCTAGACCCCTTTGCTCAGCAACGTCCCTAGCAACCCGAATCAGTTCGAGATTATCAAAATTATACAAATTCACCATAAAACTCCTTGCACGAGTAGGAAGCGCCTACTGATACCTAACTGGCAGAAGCGGTGTTCCATACTAGTCCGCCACGGCGATTCTACTTATGATACCACAATGAGTCAAGAAATTTCTCCGGGTTAAAGCGCTGGTGTTCTGCACGCCATTACAGCCATGGACCAGAAAATCAACATCATGGTGCATGCTGTTTTAATCATTGACATACTCCTATCGTGAAAGTCCTAAAGTGGCATAATCATCACTACGCTTTTCTGTTCCAACTTTATGACACATCAGCACCGCAGGTGTATATAACAATGTCACTATGGTGGCCAATAATAACCCCATAGATGTCGTAGTGGATAACTCAAACCATAGCTGACTTGCCGGAGAATCGTACAAAATCCTACCGTATATGAAATCTACACTTAGCCGCAATACCATTGGCATAAGGCCAAGAACACCTGTTATTACAGTTAGAAATATGGGCCTTAGTCGGGAAAGGGCAGACTTCATAATTGCTTCCTTTCTGCTGAGTGAACTATCAACATTAGACCTAAAAGCATCTATAAGTAGTATGTTGTTGTTCACAACCACCCCAGCCAGAACTATTATGCCCACTCCGCCCATAACGACACCGAAAACTTTGTATGTGAGTAAGAACCCGAAGAAAACACAAGTTGTAGATAGGAAAACTGCAGTCATAACAACAAACACGTAGTAAAAACTATTTAGTTCACACATCAAAACCAGTGAAATCATTACAAGAACCATAGCAAACGCCTTTATTAGAAATGCTTTGGATTCTTCCTGATCTTCCATATCACCTAAAAAACTCACCTCAACACTGGGGTCTACCGCACCCTGTAGAGCTGACTTTATGTAGCCGACCCTCTCTGATACATACATACCCGGAGCTATGTAGGAGGAAATCGTCATGGACCTCATGCCGTTTACTCGCTTTATGGAGCCCGCAGCGGCTCTGGCTTTTCTGTTCATGAAATACGATACTGGCACAGTGCCGTAGTGGGTATTTATCTGGAGGCTATCTATGCCTTTGAGCGATCTGTGTTTTTCATTAAAGCGCGCTATTATGTCTATCCCGTCGTCAAAGTCACTAGGATAATATTTACCCACCACCAGACCATCAGTAAGCAATTTGATATACTGCCCTATAAGATACACATCTACACCAGAAGCGCGTGCCCTCTTTCTATCGACATCCAATATCCATTCATACCCAGAGGTTAGAGTATCCTTCGAGACGCCCACAAAACCCTGTGATGCTGACATTGCCTTTTCCAAAACTGAAGCTGCATCATTTAACAGAACTTTATTATCCGCTCTTAAACTAATCTCTATCTGCTTTCCCCTGCTGGGCTTCATACTTTCATATTCAACGTCGAAAAATACACCCTTCACCCCTTTTATACGGTGCAAAATGTCGCGCAGTATTTTTGAAGACTTTTCCCTTAAGAACCAGTCGAAAAATTCTATACCTATAACTCCTACAACGCCGCTACTGGCATCTCCCCATTTTTCAACAGATCTAGTATAAATATGCCGTACTCCGGCAATATTGCGGATTTTCTCCTCTACATCTAGTATGATCAAATCCCGCTCGCCAACTGATAGGTTGTTGTCACTCTTCGCAATGATAAGAGCCCTGTCAGGCTCAACGTCAGGAAAAAATTCCACCCCGGGCCCGAAAGAGAAGTACATAACTGTGGACAGAACCAATACACTCGTCACTATACATACAAACTTGCGCGGGTGATCCAAAACTACAAAGAGAACTTTCGCATAGAAGCGTGTGCACTTGCCCAGGCTGTCAAAATCAAGATCTTCAATGGCATTTATCCTCTTGACCTCTTCAGGAGATACTGCAGAAACCTTGCCAAACATCGATCCTAAAACAGGAGTAAAAATCAGCGCAACAATCCACGAACCAACGAGCGTCGATATCGAAACCACCGGGATATATTTTATAAACTCTCCTGTTACTCCAGGCCAAAACAACAATGGAATGAACACAGCAAGTCTGGTAGCAGTAGCTGCAGCAATAGGCCAAAACATAGCCACTGCAGCTGATTTATACGCAAAAACTCTATCCATACCATGAGCCATCTTGCGGTCTGCATATTCGCTTACAACGATGGCGTCGTCCACGAGCATTCCAATTACCATTATCAAGGTAAACAAAATGACGATATTTAAGGTATAGCCCATTATGTAAATTACTGAGACTCCCAGCAGCGCCGAAACAGGTATGGCAACCGCCACCAATATGGCCGTGCGGAAGCCCATAAAGACCATCATAACCAGCAGCACCAAAACCACTGAAAATACAAGCGTATTTTCGAGCTCATGAAGCACATACTTAACTTCCTGCGATTGGTCTTGAAGAAAAATAAGGGCTACATTGCTTGGTAATAGGGAACTGGCTTCATCAAGTATATTTTTGATCTTTCCAACTACTTCGGTGATATCACTCCCACTCTTTTTTGAAACCTTCAATACTACAGCTGCTTTACCATCAACTCTAACAAATTCGCTCACTGCTTTTTCAGTAAAATTCACCTTAGCAACGTCGCTGATAGTTACAAATTCATCTCCCTTGGCTTTTAAAACAAGGTCTTGTATCTTCTTGTAGCTATCAAGTTCACCTGTCAGTTTTACTTTATGACGGCCAATTTCAGACTCCATAACTCCATACTCAACAAAGGAATAACTACCTGTGATAGCCCTTTGTATGTCCTGTACCTGTATGCCGTAATGATTAAGTAATTCCGGAAAAAAGTTAATTTCAACAACGTATTCTTGCAGACCTTCTGCCTCAACACTCAGAACACCACCGAGAGACTCTATGGAGGACTTTAAAGAACGCGCCACTTTAGAGAGAATAGCACCCTGAACATCTCCTGCTACGGCTACGTGCAATACGGGCGCCGCGCCCAAGTCAACCTCCTTGGCAATGAGGGATTTCAGCTCTCTCGGCAACTCGGAACGTGCCAAATCAAGTTTCGTCCTCACATCCTCCATAGCTGCACGCATATCTGTCCCATGGCTAAACTTCAGAACAACAGTCGCAGATCCATCTTTGGCAACAGATATTACCTTCTTAACACCGGAGACTGCCTGCACTTCCTTTTCGATGGGTGAGACAAGTAACTTCTCTGCCTTTTCTTCCGATATCCCATCTACAACGGCAACAATGGAGATAACCGGAACTTTAATGGTGGGAGTCCTTTCCCTAGGCAAAGTAAAATACGCGTACGTACCAAAAGCAACTATGGATGCCAAGAGGAACATCATAAATCTGTTCCGCTTGAGGAAACAACCTAATATCAAGTCCATAAACTAGCTCCGCATGGCCCTTATCCGAATACACAAACAGTATAGAGATCTCGACGGAGTCTAGCACTCACACGATGGATTTGTCATCCACTTCTTACTAATACCAACCTGCAATATGTAGTATTTTTACAACGTATAATATGCCCCAGCGATATGGGTTTAAGTATCAGGACAGTGTATAAAATGTTGGCTCATTGATAGGTCGTAAAGCACATAGAACTTTCGCAACACAAACTTTCTCGTCCACAGCCTTCCATCTGTTTGATAATGTCAGCTACATCGATGACGGACAGTTAGCAATCTGGCTACAATTCACGCAGTCTGCGTCGCGCAATGTAAAATCACACGGCAAAACTTACATCACCTGAAGAGGCTCATGCTGCAAATAAAGACCCTCCCGTACACAACGCGTAGTTGGCCACACACGATACTCTTTTACAGTATTGGTCAACTCGCTACCACAAGATATTTGTACGCATAATCCCCAAGCAGGTCATATATGCCATACATAGACAACTTAGCAGAACCAACACCTTCCAGACCATCAATACACTACATTTCGCACAGTCTTTGTTGGAATTTATCATAATGAAGCTACGCGCCTCAGCAAATCGCACTCATATGCGTATAAGCCGGTTCACTCATCAAGAGAAAAAACATAATTGAGATGGCAACCATCCCGCATTAACCCCACCCAACTCCCGCGCATTCAATTTACAGCCTTGTGTTATATAAAGCCTATAAAACATTTCCTGATTCGTACGCTATAGTTCCTATGGAGCAGAAGTCACTTCTTCTCTATGTACCTACAGGCAATGATCGAAGCTTCGTACAGTAATATCATCGGTACAGCGAGACCTATCTGACTGAGCACATCAGGAGGAGTAAGCACTGCCGCAATTATGAAAATAATGACTATAGCCACTCTCCTTTTACTAGCCAGGCTTTTTGACGATACAATCCCTATCCGCGCAAGTAATGTCAGAATAACAGGCAGTTGAAATGCTAACCCGAATGCAAACATGAGACGCAGTACCAAATCAAGATACTCACTTACCGACGGCATAAACTCTATCGGCACCCCTACTGACGCGTCTCTGTTTTCAAAGTTTATAAAAAACTTCCACGCAAGAGGAAATATGTAATAGTACACACCAGCCGCCCCTGTTGTAAAAAGTACAGGAGCCGCTATCAAGTATGGCAGTAGAATGCGTCTCTCCGCTTTGTATAGCCCTGGCGCCAAAAACATATAGAATTGCCACGCAAACATCGGGAATGAACCGAAAAGCGCAGCCATTGCCCCAACCTTTAGGTACACAAAAAACGCCTCGGTAAGGTCAGTGTATATAAGGGAAAAATCCTCGTTATCTCCTTCCAAATCAACAAGAGGTATGAGCAAGAACTCATATATCTCTTCGGAAAATAAATAACATACTACAAACATCACCACGAAAAATGCAGCAGAAAGGAGCACCCTTCTCCTTAGCTCCTTCAGATGCCCCGCAAGTGACATTAATCCCTTACTCACCTAATGCAAACCTCAGAGTTTCTACCACCAAATAAAACACCGCGCATATACAAAATTACACAGCAAAACCGAAGGGACTAATAGTCAAACAAGCTACTTAATACCCACTCGTTTACCACTAAAAATAAGCATGCCCACGCAATAAATCATGCATGGGCACTCAGCCGTATTTCTTCATTACGTATGCATCAATAATGTCCAAAAACTTCTCCAGCAGATCATCACCCTGCAGCGTGCACAGTTTGTTGCCGTCCTCATATACTGCAGCAACCTCTCTTTCCCCTCTCCCAGGCATGCTAATACCAATATTGGCATGTTTGCTCTCACCCGGACCATTCACAACACATCCCATCACTGCCACTGTCATATTTACGACGCCCGGATACCTCTCCTTCCAGACTTTCATGTTGCTTTCTATGTAGCCATTCACCCTGGTGACAAGCTTCCTGAAAATGGTGAAATTCGTCCGGTTACAGCCAGGACACGATACCGTCTGTGCAGCAAAAAACCGCAATCCCAGCGCCTGCAAAACTTCTTTACAGACTTTCACTTCCTGAGTCCTCTCCCCCCTAGTAGTCGCTGTAAGTGATACTCTAATGGTATCCCCTATTCCTGACATGAGAAGGTGAGATATGCCCGCAACACTATTCACAATACCGCGGAGCCCAGACCCTGCCTCTGTGAGCCCTAAATGCAATGCATGGTTGGACTCCCTAGCCAAAGCCTTATATACAGAAACCAAGTCACCCACCCTACTCATTTTACAAGAAAGCACTATGCGATCTGGGGGCAAACCTATCTTCTCAGCAAACCTTGCACTCTCGATAGCAGAACGAACCATAGCCTTACTCATAACAACGCTAGATGGCTCTGGAGTGGGCAGAGACCTGTTCTCATCCATGAGCTTTGCAATAACAACCTTGTCTAAACTCCCCCAATTTACGCCAATTCTTATAGGCATGTCGTGCTTTATCGCGAATTCCACCACCTCTTCAAAGCTTTTGTCTCTTTGGTCTCCGAACCCAACATTACCCGGATTCACCCTGATCTTACCCAAAGCCGCAGCACAGGTGGGATAGTCTCTCAACAATCTTGCAAGCTCGTACTGCCCGCATCCTACTATCATTTTTTCATCGTAGCCATGCTTCACGAGCTGGTTCACAACTTCCGGAACGGCTTTGATAGCTTCCTCTGAGTTGATAGCAACCCTTATAAGCTCAGAACCCTCATCCGCGAGAGAAAGGATCTCTTGCATGTCTTTATCGAAATCCCCAGTCCCGCCAAGCGCCATAGACTGGATAACCACAGGATGCCCACCCCCTATAGTTACCTTGCCTACCCTAACGGCATGACTGATCCTTTCCCCACGAAAACTTCCCATACACAAGCACTTCATATACAGAGAGTACGCACACACTTAACCACGGATTGCTCCTAGTAATCAAGCGTAAAAACATCACTCCCTACACATACAACGAAAGAAGCTCGTCTACAGAGTATCTTGCAAAAAACATGCACAATACGACAACCGCTAACCTTCTATCTGTCAAAATCCAAAAACGTTGACCGCCCGTTAAAAGTAAGAGGAAGCTCATACCCCTCCCCCTGACTCTCCTCATCATCTGAAAGGCCCTTATAGCCACCCAGCTTCGCCGCACTTACTGCATTCTCTGCCTCATGCTGCGCATCGTCACCTCGGTCAGCATCATTTCCTTTAGAAGAAAGCAAGGCATCATCCCCTTCTTCCTCCTCAGATTCATCCGCAAAGATCATCTCTGAATCTTCGATTATATCAGAAAAGTCTATCACGCCATCGTAGCCGGAAAGGTCATCATCCCACGAGTAATCTTCTTCCTCATCATCTTCAGGAAAGGCTTTCTCATCAAGTTCAGAATCATCAAGATCCTCCACAAACACATCCTCTTGCGGCTCCTCAACATCTACGGAATCATCTCCAAACTCTTCATCTTCCCCGAATTCATTGTCGCTCAATCCCCACTTAATACCAGGCCCAGCAGTTCCCTCAGTCTGAGTATTACCACCAAAGTCACCGTTGATGACACCAATGTCAGAACTACGCTTACCGCCAGCAGTGCCCACAGCACCACGTGAATCCTCGCTTTCGTATTCAGGCAACGCACTATCTATTCCGGTACCGGAACCATAAATATTCCCGACATCACTCACTGCGGCCGAATCGTCATCTTGGTCATCATCATTATCAATATCACCTACACTAACCGGTGGAGCATAATCCCCCACAACCCAGTCAGCACCTTCGCCGAATTCCTCATCAGATGCATCTGATGCACCCAACTGAGGCATTTCACCCTTTAAGTAAGCGCCATTTTCCTCGGCCACAGTCCGCCCATGCCCCAAGACCTCTTCAAGAGTTGCCTCACGCATGTGAGTAGCGCCACGAGCATTTTTTTCAATGTCGTCGACATCGGCATAAGGTGCAGTAACAATATCTACATTTTCTTCAGAAATCTCACCAGTTCCCTTAGCATCGTGCTGACAACCCGGAAGATCACACTTGTCACAACAGCCACACTTATCGTCGTCACCAACGCCTGTACCAGGCATTATTTGACCGTTCGCGCCATGACCTACTGGCTCTAACCCTTCCGCTAACACGTTGTTTTTTTGATGCTTACCATGGCTTACGCAATGACAATCAGCACAATCGCACTTTTCGCATTTGCATCCCTTGCCACAATCACAGTCCAATGACTCATCGCCGCGCAGATCGTCACTATCCACCCCATAGCTGCGTTCGGCTATATCCTCTTTTTCACCATGCCCAACACAGTGACAATCCACACACTTACACTTCTCACCGCAGTCACACGCTCCATCTACGCCCTGCTTATTGCTTTCGCAATCGCACCCTTTGCCGCAATCACAGCTCGGTGACTTCTCCCCCACCAAACCGGAACCGTGTTCGCTACTAGAAGCCCCCACATTCTCATTACCTACGAACAAAGGTATGTGCTCCTCAGGTGATAACTCTTCCTCTGTTGCTTCATCAACATGATGGGGTGATGCATGCTTTCCGTGATCACATTTACAGTCTTCGCCACAATCGCAATGAAGCCCCATGCCAGCCGAAGTTACGCCAACAACCGGAGCATCTGCAACGCTACTATTTTCTGCATCGATATTATTATCAGTCGCTTCCTTCTCAATTGCATCAGCATCTTCCTCTCCCTGGACGCCTTCTCCATTGCAACAAGCGCAGTCACACTTCTCCATGCAACCGCAGTCAGTCGAATCCTCTTTCGTAACGCCGGAGTCTTGATGAACGGAGCCCTCAATCGCCTCTTCTTCAGGCAGGACATTTCCGCCACCATCTGCCGCAACCACCTCTGCAGGCTCATCGTTAATCTCATCAGCATCTTTCGCCATTCCATGGCTATTATCTAGATCAACGTCTATAAACCTAGCGCCCTTAACGCGTGAAAGATCTACACCTTCACTATTCACCATTCCTGATTTGCTTCGCTCACCAGTTGCGCTGTTCTTTACGCCATATCCTCTCAGCTTCTCTAAAATGCGATCCCTCTCCGCATCACTTACCCGAGAACGCACTCCGCTACTCTTGCTCCTGACGCGATTTTGTCTATCATCTTCGCGCTCCTTCAGTATGTCCGCCCTACGTTTCTCGTACGCCTCATAGGACTGGGAAAAACTCTCATCCTCACTGAATAGATCACCACCTGGGTTATACGCAGGAGTATAATTCCTGCTCATTTCAAACATATAGTCCTTACAAGAGGAAAGTAACAACAAACTAACTAGACAGAATACTAACCTTGACATGAAACTAACCGATGATGCTGACACAACAAAAAGAACTACACCTTCCTTAAACTCAACAACAGGAGCACACAGCCCACTACCAGGACACATACTCTACAGGCCCCAGCAGGTCTACATAACACCTTTAAGGGACTTAGCACAACATTTATAACAATAAGGCCCAACTAACCCCTTTTATATAGAATCTACTACGATACTAAAGTACTTATTACTTCTTCCGCTATACTCCTGCTTAGGGAATCATATTCTATGATATCTCCCAAGGAATTTACCCTGTCATAGGAAATTTTGTCCATTACACATAAAATGATGTTAACTATATCCAAAAATTTTATTTCAGATTTGAGAAAGGAACACACCGCAACTTCGTTAGCAGCGTTAAAAACTACACCAGCTGCATGACTTTTTGGAGACTTTAAAATGTCAAACCCAGATCTCAATGCAGGGAACCTCTCCATGTCAGGTTGCATGAACGTCAGCTCACCATATGATGCTAAATCAATTGCGCCATTGTATATACCCCCACTATCAGGCCAGTACAGCGCATATAATATTGGAATACTCATATCTGGCACAGACATCAACGCCATCGATACGCCGTCAGAATAGGATGCAAAGCCGTGTATTATAGACTCAGGATGAACAACAACGTTTATCTTGTCGTGTCCAAGCGCAAAAAGGTAACTGGCCTCTATGACCTCAAGGGCTTTATTAACCATAGTCGCGCTATCTACAGAAATTTTTCTCCCCATTTTCCATACAGGATGAATCAGGGCATCATCCAATGATGCTCGCTCCATCTGCTCTTTTGTCCAGTGTAAAAATGGCCCACCTGAAGCGGTTATCGTTATACTCTCAGGATCACTTCTACTGGATAGCACCCTAAATACCGCATTATGCTCTGAATCCACCGGCACCATGTGAACACCCTTAGCTCTTGCAGCCTCAACAAGAAGTGCACCCCCGCACACCATGCTTTCCTTACTAGCTAAAGCTATAGTGCCGACTCCAGTTTTCACTAGCTCCATAACTGGAGCTAACGAGGCCATACCCGTAATTGCCATAATTGCGCTGTCAACATTAAACGAGGACGCCTCAAGAACGCCCGATAAACCTGCAGCAACTTTTATGCCTGTGCCCTGCAAACAGGACTTTAATTCCCCGTAGTGGGAGTCATCCGCAGTCACAACCATTTTCGCATTTAAAGACTTTGCCTGTAGAGCCAGTAATTGAACATTGGAGTTAGCTACAAGAGCTTCAACCTCAAAGTCATTGGGATTGCTACGCAAAATCTGAACGGATTTTTGCCCAATAAACCCTGTGGAACCAAAAACCGAAACTCTTTTCACACGCAACTACCGCTCACACTGCACCCTAACATCCACAAATTTAAGGAGAGATCAGCAGCAAGCTACGGGTAAAAGCTCAGCACAGACTCAAAACGCTCCCTAAAGAGGATCATTACAAGACTAAGCGTTACAGAAATAATTGCAATAACTGCAAGTCCCCTATTTTTGCGAGCTTCCCTATAATCCTCAATAGGATTGTCAAAGTAAACTACTCTCGCTATTCGAAAGCAGTAAAAGCACGGAACTATACTGGTAATACATAAAAACACTATGCCAACTAAAACCGTATAACTGTATGCATCGATTCCAACAATTGCCTTGAGCAAGGTATACTTCGCGAAAAACCCAGAGAATGGTGGCAGCCCAGCAAACGCTAGCATAGAGGTCACAAACGAAAATGCCAATATAGGATTCTTCTTCCCTAGACCAGCTATACGGGAAATATCAAACCCTTCATCGCAATACGCAAGTAGAACAGAAAAAATCCACACATTAATAAGCACATACGTGACAACATAGTACAGAAGAGGATTAAAAGTCGTACTGTACATACCCCCTATGCCAGCCAACACATAGCCCATATGACCGACATTCGCATAAGCAAGTAGCCTCTTTATGTTATCCTGACGCATTGCACAAAATTCGCCGAAGACTATAGACATCGATGCCAGCACCAGCATTATGACTACAAACCATCCACTTTGAACCGTAAGGGCACTGGTGACTTTCGTAATCGTCAGAACTATCGCCGTCTTTGTCACAATAGTAAAAAGTACTACAGCTGGCGTTGGCGCGCCCTGATATGTATCTGGCATCCACATGTGAAACGGCACCGCTGCAAGTTTGAATAATACCCCGATCAATATGAGAACACATCCCAGCGTGGCGCCTAGGCACTCCTCACCCGAAAGCACTCTTGTAAATACTTGGAACTCAAAATCTGCTGCGTAGCCGTAAACCAAAGAGATTCCATACAGCATAATGCACGATGAAAGAGCACCAAGAATGAAAAGCTTAATCGCCGCCTCAGTAGCCTTTCTAGAACTTCTATTGAAGCACACAAGTATGTAGGTAGAAAATCCTATCAGCTCGAAAGATAGGTAAAATGATAAGAAATGCTGCGAAATCATAAGGGACATAGCTCCCAAAATCGCAAACAGCATCATTACAGAAAATTCATAGCGATAATCGCGCTTGGAGCAAAAGAATAGTATGAATGTAAACAGACCAGCAATGGAAACTATAGCCCTAGACAAGTAGGTATGTCCCATTAACGAAACAAAACCTCTGAATAACGTCACACTACCGCCTGTGAAGCGCATAAACTCCATACAGGAAATAATTGAGGTTATTCCCATCGCAACAGTAGCTAATCCCCTCACCCACCTTTCGCCCATAAACATGCCAAGTATTAGCAATGTAAGCGCAGAGCCCAATACGAAAAGCTCCGGTACGATGTGTGACAAATCGCTAAAGTACACGCTCCACCCCCAAGATGTCGGAAACTTCTGCAATGCCATGCAAAATATCACTCACCCAGGGCTTAAGGAATGATATAAGCGGGTACGGAAGTATACCAAGTAACAATACCAATGCAGCCAAGATGCCCAAGACATAGAGCTCCCAAGTGTTTATGTCTTTGTCTATGATTGGCGCACCCGCAGGGCTACTTCCCCAAATAACCTCCCGACATAGACGAAGCATATATGCAGCGCTTAAAACAACACCCACAGCAAACAAGACTGCTGCAAACCTGTATGTCTGAAAAATTCCTAGAATGGAAAGAAACTCCCCAACAAAACCCGATGTACCAGGCAGACCAACAGATGCCATGCTGAAAAAGATCATCATAGAAGATAGCTTTGGCATGGAACTTGCCAATCCGCCACATTTTGACATTTCCAGCGTCCCTGCTCTACTGTAAATAATACCAACGCATAAAAAGAGTGCAGCAGATATTAGCCCATGGCTGATCATTTGAAAAACTGCGCCCAGTATACCGCTCTCATTAAGAGAAAATATCCCCGCAGAAACAAGCCCCATGTGGGCGACAGAAGAATAAGCTATTAGCGTCTTCATATTCTTTTGCGCATACGCAACAAGCGACGAATAAATCAACGAAACCGCGCTGAGGTAGACTACAAACTCTGCCAGAGTCAAACTCACATCGGGAAAAGCACTAATGCAGAATCTTAGAAATCCGTATCCACCCATCTTTATAAGCAGGCCTGCAAGCAAAACAGAGCCCAAAGTAGGAGCCTGCACATGCGCTTTCGGCAACCAGGTATGCCACGGCACCATAGGAAGCTTTACAGCAAACGCAAAAAAACATGCCGCCCATAACGAAAATCTAACCCCCGGCGGTAGCACGTCAGAAACTGAGGCAACTCTGTAGAACGACTCAAAGACCTCTAGAGAGAAAAAGTGCGAATACACCAGAGCAATCAAGAACAAAAGTGAGGCCGTAGCCGTATAAATTAGAAACTTAAATGCCGCGCCAATCTTATCTCCATGCCCCCAGAACCCTATCATAAAAAACATAGGGATTAGCGAAGCCTCAAAAAACACGTAGAACATTATGGACGTATGCACAGAAAATACGCCCAACACCAAGGATTCAAGCAGCAATATCAGTGCAAAAAAAGAATATTCGTCTTCACGGCACACGCCACAAGCGCTACTGAATACACCACATATGGCACATAGAAAGAACAAAAAAGTTGATAGCACAATCATAGATAAGGACAATCTATCTATTGCAAAGTGCACGCCCACCCACGAGGACTGAATTATATCTATCTCTGCCCCAGTGCTGCTGTAAAAGTTTGGGATAGCGTAAAGACTCGCAATAAACGACGCCATGGTGGTTACTACGATAACGCTGTAACGCAAACCGGGCGCACCTTCCTTAAGGAAGGCTAGAACGCACGCTCCAACAACAGGGGCTAAAATAATGAAAGGTATCACCGTGTTTTAAAACCATATACCACTATAAGTGCGGCAGTAACCACTCCCAGTAGCATGACTAGAGTATACCAAACTACGCGCCCGTTCTGCACTTTGACACTATGCTTGGCACAAGTTCCAACCGCCCCAGTAATACCACCTAGGATAAAATAATCAATCACTTTTTGATCCGCAAAGCGCCACACCAAACCCGAAACTCTTTGCATAGGCACCACAAAAACTGCAACGTATACCTCATCAAAGTAGAACTTGTTCTTCAAGACATGCACAAACATGCTCGGTGCAAAATTACGAAGTTTTCCCGAGTGGTAAAGATAATACGACACCATGCCCGCCACACCCATAAACATCGGCATAAGCTCCATCACCTTACTGATCACAATGTGATGTTCATGCACATCTATGCTGTGTAGCCAGAATTTCTCTCCTGTTATCCCAACAAAATTCTTAAATACCATGCCAGAAAATACCGCACCTACTGCCAGCACCAGTAACGGCAGCAACATAATCTTCCCTGCTTCATGAATAGAGGAAATCCTATCAGTATCAGAGTTATGGAATACTCTCATCATGAGCCTGCATGAATACACAGAGGTCAAACACGCAACAAGGTTGGTAATTACAAATCCCACAGTATTGCCATAGCTACTCTCTATAATCAGATCTTTAGAGTAGTAACCAGCAAACGGGAAAACACCCATGAGTGCCAAAGATCCAATCCACATAAGGACGTAAGTGAAAGGAATATCTCTCCAGCAATTGTTGCTCATACACTCTATCCTTTGCTCACCATGGTTGGCGTGAATTACATTCCCTGCCAAAAGAAACAATAGTGACTTGAAAAATGCATGCGTGAGCAAATGGAATATAGCCAAGTGGTAATTAGACGTACCACAAGCCACGAACATGTATCCAAGCTGACTGCATGTAGAGTACGCAACTATCTTTTTTATGTCATCCTGCACAACAGCAACACATGCAGCAAACAGACATGTCATCAGGCCAACCATGAGTATCACTTCCCTAGCTATAGGAGATAGTTCCAACATGAAGGAATTTCTCGCAACCAGAAATACACCCGCTGTAACCATGGTGGCAGCGTGAATGAGCGCTGATGCGGGAGTTGGGCCCTCCATAGCGTCTGGTAACCATACATGTAAACCCAACTGCGCAGATTTGCCCATGCATCCCAAAAACAGCAGTATGCAGGCTAAGTCTACAGCGTGTATACGAAAGCCCAGAACTTGTATAATTCCCGCGTCCATGCCATCACTTATCTTTGCGAATATCTCATCAAAACTTAGAGAGTGAAACGCGTAGAAAACAACCAAGATACCACACAGAAAAAACAGATCCCCGACTCTATTGACAATAAACGCCTTCAGCGCAGCTTTAGTAGCCGAGTCACGATGAAACCAAAACCCTATCAGAAGATACGAACACAAACCAACTCCTTCCCAGCCAAAAAACAGCTGCATAAAATTACCGCTGGTGATCAGCGCCATCATGAAGAAAGTGAATAAGGATAAATACGACAAAAACCTTGCAGCACCCTTATCATGATCCATGTACCCAACAGAGTATAGGTGAACAATGAATGAGACAGTTGTGACCACTATCATCATAACAGTGGTCAGTCTATCCACATAAATAGACCAATTTACGGAAACACCACCAACATCAAACCAAGGCGCTATATCTACAGAATAGCCATGAGTTGCAGTGAAAAATATATACCATGATAGCACCGCAGACTGCCCTATAAAGCAGCAAGCAAGTACATGAGATATTATCCTATTATGCCTAAAAAGATATCCTAATGCCGCACCAAATAGTGGCAACACAACACATAGAAACTCTACACAAAACATAACAGCATCTACAGAAAGTTCATCACATGTTCACACACAAAAAGGCTATCGTGGCGAAAGCAAATGCACACAGATTCACCACAAAAAATCCGACAAAACCACACTGCATGCAAACCGAATAACCTACATTTTCAGCAAATTAGCCTCGCCAAGGTCTATGTTCCCAACATTACGAAAATGCGCAAGCATAATAGCAAGACCTATAGCGGATTCTGCTGCAGCAACTGTTAGAACAAATACAACAAATATCTGGCCATGTATATCGTTATGGTACGCAGAAAAAGCAGCAAAGTTCACATTAATAGCTAGCAACATGAGCTCCAAAGACAATAAGACGTTTATCACGCTCTTGCTATTTATCACCATTCCACAAGCGCCAATTACAAACAACAATGCTGCAAGGATGAGAAAGTGGTTTAGCGTTATACCGGCGTTAATCAAAAATTCCATACTCTGCAACCAAATCTATCACGAAATCTAATCCGCACCGCTACCATCCTCAACACCTTTGCCAACCTCTGGAGAGAGCAACCTTATCTTTGAGGAACGATCAAGCTGAACACCCACGTCTTGCTTTCTCGATTTCGAAATACCAAACTTTAGCGTCAGCACAAGAGTGCCTACAGCCGCAACTAGTAAAAGTATCCCTGACATCTGGAACACATAAAAACATTCCGTATACATCTGTGATCCGATAAGAAACACATTCCCAGCAGAGCGCACTACATGCCCGCCAGCCTCTTTCACAAAACTGGCCTTAGTGTGCAATATTGAGTAAGTAGCGCACCCAAAAAACACCGCAGACAAAAGAACCCCCACCGGGTAGTACCTCACCAAACCATGTGAGGACTTCACACAATCTAGATCGAGCATCATAACCACAAAAAGGAAGAGAACGGCCACTGCCCCTACGTATACGATAACCAAAAGCATCGCTACTAGCTCTGCCCCAAGAAGGATAAACAGTGCACTTGAGACAAAAAACGTGAGAATTAGGTTAAGGACCGCATATACCGGATTAGACGAGAGGACAACAGCCACTGCTGAAATAGTGACCATACCCGCAAAACAGAAGAACAGAAAACCGACCATATGGCCAAAATCTACAACCGCCGTGATGATAACATAACTACCCAAGTTCGCAAACCAATTTACCGTAGATTCACACAAACACTGGCGTAGAAACAGTACCGCGTTCGCTGGCCTCGCCCACAGATCGTTTATGTAAAAAGCGCTACGAATGTGGAGCCACTGCGAGTGATGTATACCACATTAGCACGACCACATACGCCGCACGCTCCTTTTCTACGCTACTAGCAGTTTGATACTTTGCAAGTCGCTACGCGATGCGCCGCCCCCTGGACTGCCTAATTCTCTCCTCAACCATTGGTCGAAAATGCCTAAACAATCCCTGTATAGGCCAGACTGCAGCATCCGCCAGTGCACATATTGTGTGCCCCTCTATTTGAGACGCAACATCCAAGAGTTTGTCTATCTCGCTCTCATCTGCGGTGCCGTTTACCATCTTCCTCATAATACGCCACATCCAACCAGTACCTTCCCTACAAGGGCTGCACTGCCCACACGACTCATGCATGTAAAAGTGGGAAAGTCGCTCTATAGCTTCAACAAGGTCCGTAGACTTGTCCATGACTATGAGGCCTGCTGTACCCAAACCCGACTTCACAGCCCTTAAGGAGTCAAAGTCCATGGTTATTTCATCACATATGCTCTTGGGTAACATTGGCACGGATGACCCACCAGGTATGACAGCCAATAAATTATCCCAACCGCCAACAACTCCTCCAGCGTATTTTTCAATGAGCTCTCTCATTGGAATACCCAATTCTTCTTCCACATTACATGGGTTGTTGACATGGCCCGATATGCAAAAAATCTTTGTACCGGTGTTATTTTGAATTCCGAGAGAAGAAAACCACCCCGAGCCCCTCCTTAATATCTCACCAACCGTGGCTATAGTTTCAACATTGTTTACGGTAGTTGGCGCTCCGTACAGACCTACCGCAGCGGGAAACGGCGGCTTCAGCCTTGGCATTCCTTTCCTACCTTCAATGGACTCTATTTGCGCGCTTTCTTCGCCACAAATGTATGCACCAGCTCCCCTATGTATGAAGACGTCCAAGTCATATCCAGAGTTGCACGCATTTTTCCCCAAAAATTTACGCTCGTACGCCTCATCCAAAGCTCTTGAGAGAACCGTATACTCGTTATAAAACTCGCCCCTTATGTATATGTACGCCGTGGTAACTCCCATAGCAAAGCCGGCTATCAGTATACCCTCCAAAATTCTGTGTGGGTCATACCTTATTATATCCCTGTCTTTGCACGTGCCAGGCTCTGACTCATCCGCATTAACCATCAGGTAGGCTGACGCTCCCTCAGGTAAGGCCTTTGGCATAAAACTCCACTTCAAGCCCGTAGGAAAGCCAGCCCCTCCACGGCCTCTCAACCCGGAATCTTTCACCTCTTGGATGATCTTGTCACGGCCTAACAAAAGCAAATCCTTAGTGTTGGACCATATACCACGACCCATCGCCGCATCTAAGTAAGGACTCTCCCTACCCGACAGATTGGTAAATATAGCATCCTCGTGTTTCACGGCTTCCTCAAAGCAACCATGTCCATATTACTGAACAACCCCAAGAACTCAAATTCTTAATTTTGCAAATTTCTACCAAGTGCAGGATACACCTAGTCTACCAGCGAGTTCCTTAACTCCGTATTGCCATCTATAACCTGTTTGTAGAATATTATCCACTTCAGGCAGTACTTCCTCACCACTCTTCTGCACCAAAAACCCAACGTAGGCGAAGAATTTGCTCCACACAGCATCAGAAAATATTCCACATCTCTTATCTAGCAGGCACTCTTGCAAAAACATGTCTCTTTTTAGAGCTCTATACAGCCCGCTACGCAGATCTATAACTTGATCGGTCGTACCATATCTCATGCTGTACGTCCTGTAGAAACCGCCCCTGCCACTTATGCCCGTCATACCATCAGAAATCATGCCGTCAATGACCGGTGGCAACTGCCTGCACATTTCCTGCAAAGGGTCATCCTCCTCAAGTAACCCCGTAAGTTTGACAAGACCTTCAACAAACCGATCTACACCCATCTGATCAATGGCAGAGAAAAACCCAGGCATTCTTATGCCTGTGTGTTCATTCGCGATGATGTGATCAGCAACCTCGACGCCAATACCAATATCAAATGCAGAAAGGATACTACACGTGGCTAAAAAGTACCCAATCCTGTCAAACAGTGAGATCTCCCCATGAGAGTGAACGAGAAAATTCAATTTCCCTGCATAACATTCCTTCAGAGCATCGAAATGGCCACGTACACTTTCGTTGCGTAAAACACATTCCAAAATAAAACCGCTATGATAAAACGTTGGCGCACAAGCCGGAATTAGCCTCTCAAACAGGCGGGAAGGTACCATACCTCGCACGGAGTCACACGTGCGCACCGGCATCCCCAACGACAGTAAAAGCACATCGCTATTAACAACGGAACGCCGATTGTAAAATTCGGATTTCGCTTTCACGTCTCCAGAAATGCACTCAAAAATACAGCCCACATCGTGAATGTCTAAGTCCTCACAATGAAACTTGCGCATCTCTACACCATCTTGCAAGGACGTAGTAACGCCTTCACCACAGTACACAACGACTTGAATTCCGGAATCAACGAGGCGTTTTACAACAAGGTCGTTGGATAATTCAGGATCCATAACAGCTAGTTTTTTAGTAAGCAAGGACCCTCCTAATACTCAATTAAAACGCTAAGAAACGAAGCAGACACACGCCGCTCTATGCGCCAAACTCATCCTTGATTTTCTGCACAATCTCTTCCGAAGGGTTCTCCCCCCAGCCCGAATACAGGATCTCGCCATAAAGTGCAACATCCATCGAGCCACTTTTACTCTTAGCAAGGAACATTTCTCTTTTATGCTTGTCCACCAGTACGTAGTGCCAAGCCGGCCTACCCTTGTCTTTGCCTCGCACTAAAAACAGGCAGTCAAGCCTACTTTTTTTCGTGGCCTTAGCGAATCCTTCGTTGCTAGGTTTGGTAGTTCTGAGAACGCTTTTATCCTCCCTGAAGGAGGCAGGTTTCTCGCTCTTATTGCCAAGAAGCTTGGAAAACCCCCCAGCAGCAGATGCAGAAGCCCCTGTACCGTCAGCTTCTCCTTTTCTTTGAGCAAACGTCCCACTCTTACTGAACCTAGATGCAAATCCCTTACCGACGTTGGAAGAACCACCCTGATCAGCCATAGCGCACACCCTTTAAAGTACAACAATCCAGCAAAGCAGAAGACCATCTGGAGTGTAACACGTGCTTTACTCAAGTTCAACAGGATTCCCGGCACACTCCCTCCAGTCTACACCACTTCTACCAGCACATTTTCTGTCACGTCAATGTCCTCAGCGCAGTGCTGAAACCCTCACTTTGATCTCAATCAACGCTGTCTAGGATAATGGTCTTTGGTATCTATTAGATTAACACATCTCAGATTCACCAAACATAGAGGAAAATTAGACGGCTATCTTCCACGTAAAATCGACAACAACTTTATACGACGTATACCTGATAATTAGCTTATAATTGCTAGAAAATAGCATAGACTGAGTATAACCTAGCAGGGTTCTGTGCGTTGCTCTCGCTACTCGCTCAGATCACAGCTTAGAAAGCTTTTAGGAATAACACAAAAATGAGAGAGAGAGAGGTAGTCGTCCTAACAGGACCCACGGCGTCAGGAAAGTCAGAAATATGTGACTCACTCCTGAAAAGCATAAACTGCAGGATCATAAATTGTGATTCAAAACAGATATACAGTGGGATACCAACAATATCTGCGCAGCCTCTTACATCTTCGAACAAAGAGCTATACAGGTTGTATGGATACGTGCACCCAGCAGAAAATTATTCAGTGAACCTGTGGCTTGAAGACGCGAAAAGGGAAATACATCAGGCATGGGAAGAAAACATCATTCCTATAGTGACCGGAGGTAGCGGCCTATACATCAGCAGTTTAGTTTATGGGTTATCTCCAATACCCGAGATAGACCCAGATATACGACATCGGTCTAGAAGTTTGCTGTCAGAATTGGGTAATGATGAGTTTTATAGCATGCTGACAAAGATTGACGCCCAAGCATCGCGCATTGACAAGAACAATAGTTACAGAATGTTGCGAGCATTTGAAGTCGCGCTACAAACTGGAAAGTCTATTTTCACACTCTATAAGTGTTATCCGAAAATCCAGCCCTTTAAAAATTATAAGGTTTTCGTCTTGCTCCCGGATCGAGAACAGCTATACCACAAAATAAACGAAAGATTCCTTGATATGATCAACTCCTCTGCCATCGAGGAGGTAAAATATCTTATGTCACTTGATATTACAGGAGACTCCCCCGTAATGAAAACACTTGGGGTTCCAGAAATCTCCAGGTACCTACTCGGTAACATTGACCTTGCCGACACAGTGGCAGAAGCTCAAAAAAATACCAGACACTACGCAAAGCGGCAGTACACATGGTTCAGAACCCAATTGCCAGAAGGTTCTTTGTTTTTTACGTCAAAATCTGAGCTTGAACAGCATATGCTATCATACCTACACAAGCGGTAGCATCTGCACAGACTGATTTTTTTCAGTGCTCTTCTTTCATAACAACACGGCACCACAGCAGATTGATTGCACATTTTGAAAAGCCAACAGAATGGCCCCCTACAAAAGTGCAGCCATCTAACTACCTAATTGTACGCGTACCCTAAATACTACAAAAGCATAACCACCATATGTACCTGTACGCATGGAAAACAAAACTTGCAAGGCCAACCCTGGCAATCCCAGTGTTCAAGTAGGCACACAACCCTTCAGGAACTGAAGTCCCACGCATACCCTTGTAGCATACCTGACTGAAATACACTGGAGCATTAATCTATCTACCGGTATGCATGCAGACAAACTTCCAAAGTCACCTACGCCACAACCATCGCACCATACAAAAAGATGTACAAATGCTGCTCTTAAGGAGCTGAAGTCAAACACATATCCTTACAGCGCGCCTATCTGGAATACATGTGAATCGTTAGCCTACGTACCGGTTCATGGAAAACAAAACTTATAAAGCCAACCCTGGCGATCCCAGTGTTCAAGTAGGCACACAAATGCTTCCCTTCGGGTACTGAAGTCCCACGCATAGCCTTGTAGCACACCTGGCTGAAATACACTGGAAGCATTAGTCTATATACCGGCATGCACGAAGGACAAACTCCAAAATCAACTTCCGCCAAGTTGCCACAGTGTTCACGTACACACAAAGATGCTTCCCTTTAGTAGGAATTGAAGTCAAACCTTGGATGTGCCTGCTGAGGATATGCTAGAGGTGTGGATTCATACCAGCGCACATAACGATAAATTCTAAAGGCATCCCACACGTTCTGCCGGGAGCTCACTTGAATTTGAACTGAAAAACAAACGATATACCGGAGGGTAATAATCTCGGCCAAATCACGCAGCCGCACAGAGTATCAACCCAGGACTCTCTATTTGTAACCGTCAGTCTATATATTGGTACGCATGGATGGTAAACTCGAACGGCACAACTCCTGCTGCGGCCATCCTAACACTGGAAAGAGAGAATGAAAGTTGTACTTTGCGAGACTGAGTCTCTGCCAAAACGCCATGCACAAGGTATTTCACCTTAAACTCTACTATGGCGCTACTCATGGAAGCAATATTCTTCGGCAATAGCTCTACCTTGTCGATAACGGCAGATAGCGTAATGTCCTCGGTATTGTATTTAGAAATCAGCGCATGTATCGCAGCTCCGCGCTCTATCATGTTTTTAAAGCCAACGAATATCTTTCTTGAAGAGTTATTCTTCACGAAACCAAGCCGCAGCTCTTCGTCTCCACGAGAATATGACTCGTAGCGTTTCACATATTCTCCGGCCAAATACGACGATAAGATATCTTCTTCCTTTTCGTCTACATCGGAGCTAAGCCTCTTTATTCTGGAGAACTCATCGCTGTATATATCGGTATACTTTACAAAGCTGAATGCTGTTTTGGTAGGGAACATGGAATATATATCCAGGGCCAAAACCAGCATAAACGTAGTCAGCACCGAGAGACATACAGTTAGCCATGCCCTTTCTGTTACAACTACAACATACCGAGTGAAATACCACTCAAGAGCGAGACTAAAGTACTTCTCTTTATCACCAACAAAGCAACCGTTAACCTCTTTCACCGAGAACACTCCACGCCTGGGTCGAACCTAAACCGTATACCATGGTACCCATATCACTATAGGGCAACCCTACGGCTGAAGGATACACACGAACTCTTACCATTGTATTGATCACGAAGGAATTCGCAACAGTATTGGACATAATAGCATACACATACTGTTTACTTCCAACTCCGATACAGTGAAATCTATTCTGGTACTCTTATGGCACAAAATGAGTAGATTAAGGTTAATGCGGTGACCTCGAACCCAAGAATACCAGCAGTGATACGGAGAAGAGCCAACAACGCATAAGTATCAAGAAGTCACTGAGTAGTATGGCACAATCTTCCCAGCGTAACTAATGTAAGGCGCAGGCACAATGGCTGTAGACCCATGCAATCGCGTATGGCTTACGTAAAATTAGGGATAAGTTATGTGAACTGTATGCTGAACAATGTGCGTCCATCTTTCGCGCAGCCCCATGTCAAAAGCCTATCAGCATTCTAGACAGCTTCATCTGCGCAGCAAATCTCCCACAAACACGAAAGGGGCTTGTCCTTTAGCTTAGCCACCAGTGCCATCCCTGTTTCACCAACACACACATTGCTGTACGCTTCAAATTTCTCTGTACTACTAACTTCTTGTGTACCATACCCCTAACTTATGACTGGAAATACTAACTCAATTAGCAAAGCATCGGCGTCTTCATTGTTATCAGCCATGTCACTCAACACCTCGACTTTGTCTATCTCGTCACAAGAGCACTAGAGGCTTGATATCGTGAACCGATGTACAAACATACTGATAGAGTTTTAGTCATGTGAAAGTAATGCATACTAAAAGTGCTTCCTTTTGCCACTACGTCGCAGATCACTGATTGTTGGCAATAAATCTGTTATTCGACCGCGCAGTGGTAGAAATACTCCTTATCGGAGCTCATGTTAATACGCCTGACCAATATGCAGCCTTCACTTCCTGGAATCAGTAATCTGGTACATAGCGTATTGCAAATTCCACCACAACATTAGGCATCTAAGTCTGTCAGGTAATATCGCGGGGCTTCTGTCTATGGCTTCGTACATCGATATCTCCCTTGAAGGGGCAATTATAATCCTGAATCCGATCTCATCCCAAACTGGTATTCCCTATTGTCTGTTCGCTGCACAGACGAAGCTGCAGAAAATGACGAGAGATTCCTCTCACTATAAAGGCTAGGGCTACCGTATGACTTAAACGCCGCGTAGTATTATATGATGATGTCTCACATCGTGCTAAAGCAGTTGGGCTCTAGATATCGGGGTTAACAAAGTCAAGTTGGTAGTAGGGTTTAGT
>NZ_JAQLOH010000004.1 GCF_028204095.1 Candidatus Anaplasma sp. TIGMIC | reverse complement strand
GATGCATCCTCGCAAGTTGCTGGTGAGATGACTGATATGAACCTGGATAACAAGGCTATTGTGGCGGGGCATCTTGCTAAGACTGTTGAAGGTAAAGACCATAGAGCTTTGAACCAAGGTCTGTAGCGGATTTTATGAGCTGGTACTACACCGCACATTTCAAGAAACTACTGCCTGAGCCTGGAAAAATCTCTCACGTGAGGTCGTTCACGCTGTCTGGTCCGGAAAGTTTTCGTCCACAAACCTTTTAAGAAATTTCTGTCTCGATGTCCTTAAGCATTCCGCACTCAGAATATTTCCTATCATCTGGGCGGTTTCTTCAGCATCCTCGTTTATTATTACATAGTCATACTCGTAGCAGTGCGCTATTTCAAACGCGGCGCCGGCTAATCGAGTCTCAACTACAGAATCAGTCCCTCGGTTTCTACCGCATAATCTTCTTCTCAGTTCTTCCATAGAAGGAGGCACTATGAACACGCTCACCACGTGCTCTTGCATCATCTGCATAAGCTTAAAAGCGCCTTGCCAGTCGATGACCAGTAGCGTGTTTATGCCTTTGCTAATGTTGTCCTCAACATACTTACGGGGGACACCGTAGAGATTACCAAAAACCTCTGCATGTTCCAGCATTTCCCCAGAATCACAGCGCCGGTGAAATTCCTCATGTTCAACAAAGAAATAGTCCCTCCCATCTACCTCACCCGCCCGTGGCTTACGAGTAGTCGCGGATATAGATCGCACGATGTTGTAACTCTTGTTGCTTACAAGAATATTGGCAACCGTGGTCTTACCACATCCTGATGGAGATGATAGCACAAGCAACACTCCCTCACTTTTTGGCACCGAATGAGTCAACTGCTATCTCCTTCTGTTACAAGTGATGCTAATACCGTAAAGCACATTTGACCACAAAAACTAACACATGTCACACATGACAGCCCCGACATCTTTATGTGCCATTTATGATAAACCTTTTTTGTGCACGCAATGGCAATGTACCTCTCTACCTGCAAATTTGCTATATCGTGCAACTGTCAAATGTTGCCACACATTGTACCATCCTGTGGCGTGGCGCACACATTGCCACGACATATACTGGACCGCATCTGTGCGTAGTCATTTGGTAACTTGGTATTGTCCTTTGTATGTAACTGTGCTACTTTCTCCCAGTGTGTAGAGCTTGTTTATATGGATGCACGGTTTAGTTCGCTGCTTGCGGTCATCACTGCGGTATATAGTGTGCCTCTGCGCAATCTTTTTGGCTACAGGCCTGTATTTCTCCTTGTTTGCGTCTCCTGAAGACTATAGGCAGGGCGATGTTGTTCGCATAATGTACCTACATGTGCCTTGTGCGTGGATCTCGCTGGGGGCCTACACCGTAATTGCAGCACTTGGCCTTGCCACCTTAGTGAAAAAAGACAGTGCAATGCCCGTAATTGCACGTGCCATAGCACCAGTAGGGGCGTGTTTTACTTCCGTGTGCCTTGTCGCAGGCAGCGTGTGGGGTAAGTACACGTGGGGAACGTGGTGGGTCTGGGATGCACGACTTACGTCTGTTCTCTTACTGCTTTTTTTATTTCTCGGATACACTTCGTTATGGAATGTATTTGAAGACCAGCACCGGGCTGCAAGAACCACAGCGCTTTTCGCTGTCTTCAGTGCTATTAATGTGCCCATAGTTAAGTTTTCTGTGGATATATGGTCAACGTTGCACCAAACTTCCAGCATACTTCGGAAAGGTGGCATTGCTATAGACCCTGCTATGCTTGTTCCCCTGATCACGATGTTTGTAGCGCTTTCGTTACTGTTTGTGGTGCTGGCGATTCTGCGCGTTGACACATTACTGAATAAGAGAGAGACTCAGGCGCTGATGCAGAAGTTTTGCAGTGAACTGCAATGATAGGAACGCTTTCCGGCATAGTGGAAGAAATACTGGACAATGGCATTATTCTGTCAGTAGGTGGGGTCGGCTATATAGTTCATATCTCCTACAGGACCCTACTCCGGTGTAAGCGCGGCGACATGAAGAAGCTTTATATTGAGACTTACGTAAACCGGGAGAACGTTCCTCAGCTTTATGGCTTCGATAACACCGCAGAGCAGCAATGTTTGCGAATGCTGATTAAAGTGAGCGGTATTAATTACAAGACGGCTCTTTCGATACTGGATAGGTTAACACCAGATCAGTTGTTCTCAGCAATCGTGAACGAAGACAAGGCGGCACTGAAGGTGGGTGGCATAGGTGATAAACTGACAAACAGAATTTTTACAGAGCTTACTCCAATAATACAAAAACTTGAATTTAACCCCACCTTGGCTAAGAGATCACCACACGCTGAAGAAAATGACGCAATTTCCGCACTTTTGGGCCTTGGATATGAAAAAACACGAATATTGGACGCGCTGGGAAAAGTTGGAACAACACATAGTTTATCTGATACAGTGCGTTATGCGCTTAAAGAGCTTACAAAGTGACTGAACTGTTACACGAAAACGATGCTTTGCCAGAGGATGAGCGTAATTATTCCCTGCGCCCAAGTTTGATAGAAGAGTTTGTTGGGCAAAGCAAGATCGTAGAAAATCTCAAGGTGTTTATAAAATCCGCATACGAGCGGCGTGCACCATTGGACCATGTGCTTCTATATGGCCCTCCGGGGCTAGGTAAAACCACGTTGGCACACATCATCGCAAAGGAGCTTAAAGTTAATTTCCGCGCTACTTCGGGACCACTACTAAGCAAAGCTGGAGATCTTGCTGCAATATTGACAAACTTGCAAGCAATGGACGTTCTGTTTATCGATGAAATCCACCGACTGAACAGAAATATCGAGGAGATATTATACTCCGCCATGGAAGACTGCTGCCTAGATATTGTTGTTGGGGAGGGCTGCGGAGCACGTACCCTACGTATAGATCTACCTGCTTTTACTTTAATTGGGGCTACCACGAGGTTTGGTCTCATCTCTAATCCACTCCGAGACAGATTTGGCATACCCCTGCATCTTGAATTCTATACCGTAGCAGAATTGATACTTGTGATTAAACGCGCTGCACATGTTATATGTACGAATATTGATGACAGTGGCGCATATGAGATCGCTTCTCGATCACGTGGCACTCCACGGATAGCATTACGCCTGTTTAGGAGAGTACGCGACTTTATGACAGTTGAGAAATATTACTGCATAGACTCAGCTTTTGCCGACACGGCTCTGCAGAATCTTGGAGTGGACAAGGCAGGTCTTGATAAGATGGATATAAAGTACCTCTCATTCATCTACGAAGCTAAAAATGCTGTCGGTATTGACACAATTGCCGCAGCTTTGTCAGAAGATGTAGGCAATATTGAAGAGACCATTGAACCTTACCTGCTAAAAATCGGCTTCATTCAACGTACGCCTCGCGGAAGGATACTCACGCCCAAGGCGCTGGAGTACCTCATGAATCAGCAGTATGTGTAAAGCGGCACGTTGTTTTATTTCACAAAGTGCGAATACAAACTTTTAACATAAGCTATGTCATTATTTGGTTCACGGTGCCAGCGGGCTATCTAAATAACAACCTGTATTGCTTTCCAGTAATTGCATGCGGCATCGCCCGCTCACATATCATGTAGTGATAGGCAAAAGTTAGATCTTCGGACTAGCCCGCTGCTGTTCTCGTGTAATGAGACCGCAAAACCGCATTAAAATGCGAAGACTGCACCTACTGTTACAATCACGTGTAACAAGATAAAACCCGTATATGAAGAAACTAAGAGCCCTAACAGCATTACCTGCGCGTTTAGAAGCTTACATGCAATGCGTGTGTTCGCGTATCCATGCTGTGGCTTCAGTACGTTATAACAGCCTCACAGCAATGCATATATGCTAACCAATAAGCCACTTACAAACTACCGCGGCGACCATTGCACATGTTAAAACTCTTTGTACTGCTTATGGATATAGAAGTGCCGTGCTGCATTCGTTACAAAAAAATGTAGAAATTCGGTGGACAACAAAAATAGTCCATACGCGATTATGGCATCAAGTGAAGCGCATAAGGCCATTTCGCCATCATATATACATCTGCATGTTTTGTAGCCTTTACCATTCCAGGCAAGGTTATAAATTTTTGTATTATCCATCAGTAATTCTTACACTGTCACGAAGCTTGTATGAGCTTCCACAACGAACTATAAAAGCTGTGTTATATGCAGAATGTCCCACATATAAACAAGCACCCTAAGGCTGACTAAAGAATGGTCGGCCCAGTGTGCCCTTTCCACATGCAATTTGCGTAGTGTTTCTGAGCTTGAAAAATGTCGATAGAAAACAAAACTCTGTTTCGTATCATATCGCACATATTGTTTGCAGTCGCGGTAATGCCACAGCACCACGCCAGCTTTGATAGAAGCAGACTGAATACATAAATTTACGGGCGCAATATGTGCCAATACAAGCATTCGTAGTCATAGTCTCATACCGTACGTCTGCATAATAATACCAACGTTGGGAAACATGAAAATTTTGGTCTCAGTGTGCGAGCAAGTGGAGATATTCATAATCAATAAGCACTACTAGAGACACGCTACACATACTTGCGAACGGGTTGACCTTTCGCTCACAGTCTTGCTACTAAGATGCTGCTTATTCTACTAGCCCTACCAAGACAAACAATAATGCACTAAACATATGAATTCGCCATAACGCAAAACTCTCTGCAGCTGGTGAACACAGGAGAAGACTGATAAGGTACATGATTGTACACTTCGTGCCATATCACAGTTCTGGTTGCCTCGGTTACTGGACGAACTACATAACCTCATCACAGTACCATTGCGTTCATCCAGATGGTTGATAACAGGGATACGGTGAGATAATGACGCGCAGTCCTCGTCGGAGTGCGTAAAACAAAATTCGCGACAAGTTGTGGGCATGTAACGTTGAGACAAACCTCTACAATCGGTGCAGTGCCTTTGGAAAACTCCTGTGCAGTATATGCAGTTTCACCTGTAGGGGATAACTCATGAACGCACCGCGTCACACCAATACTGCTGCTAGCTAGAAGCTTCTTTCAGCTTTTTGTCACATTTCGTGAGTAAACACAAAATGAGACCACATGTAATACAGCAGACTATTGGCAAAATCGCTACTGGAACAACAGTTCCATTGTAAAACTTACCCACAATGTATATTCCTGCCGCACCAAACACTGTTTGCTCACACAGTATGAAAGCCGACGCCACACCCTTATTACTTACCTCGCTGAATGCAGTGGCAACACTATTGATTGTCACAAATGCGACCCCAAACGACGATGGTACCCATATGAGCTCTATGAACCAAGGATTTAGAAGTTCTGGGAGTAGGTAACTACATATAATGACTACAATATCCGGCACCATAACAAGTACAAGGCCCATCACTATAATCCAGCGCATTCTGGCACGGCCTAGAAGCTGCCGGTTGACGAAAGTACCGCAAATATAGGCCACAACACTTATGGCCACTAAGTAACCATAGTGGCGCACGGGTAAATCCATTCCCTCTATAAAAACAAACGGTAAATTTGCAAGCGATGCCCATACCCACATAATAGTAAGACCCTGGATACACGCATACCCCAAAAACTTGCAATTCTTGAACAGTGCAGCGTATTCGGTGACAACAGATCGACAGGACAGGTGCGTTTGGCGACTCTTTGTAGTTTCCGGCAAACAAATGAAGAGCGTTAGCAAAAGGACTATGGCACTTAACGCTACGATAACAAACAGGAGCTGCCATCCGTATCCCCATGCTATGGCATAGCTGCCTATTATTGGCCCCGCCACAGGAGATAGAGATACTACCATGTTTACGATAGATAAGTTCCTGGCCGCGTCCTCCCCAGTATATACATCATTGATGATCGCATATCCCACGACGCCTGCAACTCCGGCACCTAACCCTTGCAAAAATCTCAGTGCTATTAGTACTCCCATGTTAAGTGCGAAACAGCACCCAATGCTTGAAAGCAGAAAAATGGCTATACCGCACAACATTACTGGCCTGCGACCGTAGTGATCAGATACCGGGCCATACACCAAACCTGATAGCGAACCACCAAGCAAGTTTAAACTCACAGTGAGCTGCACAACTGTATGCGGTACACCAAAATACGCGCCGATATGCGGAAGGCTTGGAATGTACATGTCATACGACACATCACAAATCGTTATAGTCATGATAACAAGCGCCAATATCAGCGTCTCTCGAACTAGCATAGTAGCAAAACTCCCTAAACTAAACGTACACCAGCACCCAACGCACATTAATCCACTATGCGGCAGCGCTTGATCTTAGGCACATCAGTTGAACATTACCATACGTCGTAAACAGCAAAGCATTCCAGCATGCACCCGAAGATTGATACCAGAGAATTGGCAGTACTGCACCCGATGCTCATGCAGAATAGCACTTAGATTCGCACCACGCACCTATGATCGGAAAATACTTTTGGAAATAACACCAAAATTCTAAGCGTACTAACGGCTTTGTTCTGGAAACAAGGTTTCCATAAGCTCATCCCATTCCCGCTTGCCCATCCCAGTGTCTTCCCTAGCAACCTTTTCGCCACTCAAAAGTCTGCGTATGACACACAGAGCACTCCTGGACAGCGTCTTAGACTCCAAACAATACTCCTCAAATGCCTGATGCGTTATGGGGACCCACATAGCTACGATTTCACGGATTTTCTCTGCATACGCACGAAGTTCATACTGTGCGCCACTGCCCGACCGCAGCATAACGAACCTCAACAGATTGTGAAGGTCAGTCTTCCAGTACCAGTGTGTATAACAGTTCAAAGTGAGACTCATCCTCGCTAATTCCCTAGCAAGACCCTGATCGAGCATTGACTCGTAACTTGCATACATGCGGTCAGAATTATCTTTAAAAAGATCTATAATCCCTCGAGCCACCTCCGGAGCCAATGGAGCCCCCCTGCCCTGAGCATTGTTCATTGATTGCTCAGCCACCTCGTGCTCCTCGGGAATATAAAACTCATTTTCCACAACAGAATATCTAGCAGAACATTCATTTATATTAGCGGTCCTGTGCCTGACCCACTGGCGCGCAACAAAAATCGGAAGCTTTACGTGGAATTTTATTTCACACATCTCAAAAGGCGACGTGTGCGCATGTCTCATAAGATACCCTATAAGCGCAGTATCCTGACTCAACTTCTTCGTGCCCTTGCCATAGGAAACACGAGCAGCTTGCACTATGGACGCATCAGAGCCCATATAGTCAACGACCCTAATAAACCCCCGATCCAGCACCTTGTGCTCTTCGTACAATATGTCCTCAAGCGCCGGCACAACCACACGTCTAGTGCGCCCTTCTAACTCACCCTCCATCTATAGCTCCAGCCCCCTCACCATCATTTGTTTTATCTTTGCTATTGCCTTAGCCGGGTTTAGATCCTTCGGACATGTTTTTGTGCAGTTCATGATCGTATGACACCTGTACAATTTAAACGCATCCGCCAAAAACGCCAACCTCTCATTTGCTGCCGTATCCCTGCTATCTATTAACCACCTGTATGCCTGTAGCAACGCCGCGGGCCCCAGGTACTTATCTGCGTTCCACCAATAACTCGGGCAACTCGTACTGCAACACGCACATAGTATGCAGTCGTAGACTTTATCCAGTTTACTCCTATCCTCTATGCTCTGAAGATGCTCTTCTTTATCTGACCGCGCACCGTCAGATTTTAACCAAGGACTGATAGATTGATACTGCTTGTAAAAATTGCTCAAATCCGGCACCAAGTCCTTAATAACGTCCATGTGAGGCAGCGGAAATATCTTCACATCGCCCTTAATATCAGAGATGTACTTAGTGCACGCAAGAGTGTTCGTGCCATCGATATTCATCGCACATGAACCACATATTCCCTCACGACACGACCTTCTAAATGTCAAAGTAGTATCGCATTCGTTCTTGATTTTGATCAGCGCATCAAGAACCATCTGCCCGCATTTGTCCAGATCTATGTAAAAGGTATCTATCCTAGGATTCTCATCACTATCTGGAGACCACCTGTATATCTTGAAACACCTAGTGCGCTTCGCCCCGCCAGATGCATCGTGAACTTTACCATTCGGATTGACCTTGGAGTTTCTTGGCAAAGAAAACTGAACCATTTCTAACTCCTAATTAATAAACTCTTTTCTGAGGAGGAAAATACTCCACCTCGTCCGTCAAAGTATGAGCATCTACTTCCTTGTAATCTATTGTAACATCATAAGTATCAGAGTCATACCAGGCCATGGTATGTTTCATCCAATTCTCATCATCACGTTCAGGAAAATCTTCGCGTGCGTGCGCCCCCCGGCTTTCCAGACGGTTTGCTGCACAATCCATTGTAACAACAGCCTGAGGCATCATGTTTGTGAGCTCCAGAGCCTCAACCAGGTCACTGTTCCAGATCATACTCCTATCCGTAACAGAAATATCCTTCATTAACGATGCAACTTCACGAATCTTGCTCTTTCCTTCATTCAATACCTCAGCAGTACGGAAAACCGCCGCATGCTCTTGCATTACGTGCTGCATCCTGCTACGAATCTCCGCAACCCTGTGAGCACCGCTAGAATAACGCATCCTGTCAAATCTATCTACAATGCCCTCTTCAAGTGCCTTCTTGATAGGAGGACAAAGCGAACCAGGCTGGATGATCTCCTTAGCCCGCAACGCTGCAGCTCGCCCGAAAACTACCAGATCTAGTAGAGAATTGGACCCCAAACGATTCGCTCCATGCACCGATACACACGCTGCCTCACCAATCGCAAACAGACCCTTAAGCACACTATACGAAGAACCATCCCTCAATGCCACAACTTCCCCATGGTAGTTAGTAGGGATGCCGCCCATATTGTAGTGCACCGTAGGTAGAACAGGAATAGGTTCTCGCGTAACATCAACGCCAGCGAATGTCCTCGCAGTTTCACTAATACCAGGCAGACGCTCCTGTATTACCTTAGGATCTAAGTGGGCTATAGACAAATATATGTGGTCTTTCTTTTCGCCGACACCTCTACCTTCTCGAATCTCCATAGTCATAGACCTACTCACAACATCGCGCGAAGCTAGGTCTTTAGCTTTCGGAGCATACCGCTCCATAAACCTTTCACCAGCGGAATTTAACAAATATCCGCCCTCACCCCTGCAGCCCTCCGTCATCAAGCAGCCGGAACCGTATATTCCTGTAGGGTGAAACTGTACAAATTCCATATCCTCAAGAGGCAACCCGGCTCTTGCAGCCATACCTCCACCATCTCCCGTACATGTATGCGCACTTGTCGCGGAAAAGTATACTCGCCCATACCCACCAGTAGCCAAAACAACCGCATGTGACCTAAACCTGTGTAAAACTCCATCACACAGTGACCACGCCATAACGCCATGACACGCGCTACCATCTTCGCTCATCAACAGGTCTATAGCAAAGTACTCAACGAAAAATTTTGCATTGAACTTAAGTGACTGCTGATACAAAGCGTGCAATATCGCATGACCAGTTTTATCTGATGCAGCACATGTTCGTACCGCAGGTTTACCCTTGCCATACTCAGTGGTCATACCACCAAAGGGGCGTTGATATATTTTACCTTCCTTAGTTCTTGAAAAAGGCACGCCATAGTGCTCAAGCTCAACCACAGCCTGCATAGCGTTCTTACACATGTACTCTATAGCGTTCTGGTCCCCCAACCAGTCAGAACCCTTCACAGTGTCGTACATGTGCCACCGCCAGTCGTCCTCAGTAACGTTACCTAAAGCTGCACTTATGCCGCCCTGCGCTGCAACGGTGTGACTACGTGTTGGAAAAACCTTGGTAACACAGGCAACTGACAGACCAACTGCTGTCATGCCCATAACCGCCCGGAGCCCAGCTCCACCCGCACCTACAACCACCACATCATATTCGTGGTCTACGATTTCGTACGCGGGCACGGACATCCCTAACACAAAGACAAAACAGGAAACTACTCTCAGGCTACCATATCCACCCATGTAGTCAACACAACTTTGAATTCTTAATAGATATGGAACATATCATGGCAATTGGATTGTAGTAATCATGCCAATGTTTATGCTATATAGCGCACATGCTGTATACGTAAGCGTTCAGCAATCCCGCAAATCGCCCTCCAACGCTCATTAAGATTCACATAAGTTTGTCGCAAGCTTATAATCTTGTACGAAACCACGTTTCAGAACAATACCTACGTATATCGCAAAAGGTACCTACGCTCCCGCACCTACCATGCCAACCTTGTGCTGAAGCTTAAATAGCCCGGCATAAAGGCTATTATCGTCAGCCATCAGTTCATCGTGCGTGCCAACTTCCTGTATGACCCCATTGTTCAAGACCACGATCTTATCGGAATCAACCACAGTGGCAAGCCTGTGCGCAATTGTTATTGTCAACTTGTCTTTCATCAGTTCCCGAAGAGTATCGTACACTTTGCTCTCGCTATTGGCGTCTAAAGCGGATGTCGCTTCATCAAGTATTAAAACCTCAGGGCGTCTAAGTATGGCCCTTGCCAAGACAATCCTCTGCTTTTGGCCTTCGGACATAAATATCCCTTTTTCGCCAACAAAGGTGTCGAATTTCTCTGGCAGACCAAAGATAAAGTCAGCAATGTTGGCACCCTCGACTGCATCACGTAACTGCTCCTCAGTGTAATCCTGAAGACCGTACGTTAAATTCTCCAATATGGTGCCGGAAAATATTGCAGGGCACTGCGGAACCACACAGAAAAAAGATCTCAGGCTCTTCAAAGAAATATTCCTAATATCAACACCATCTATAGTGATACTACCAGTGCTAACATCATAATACCTCAGCAACAGGTCAACTATCGTGCTTTTACCAGTACCAGAATAGCCTACAAAAGCGATTTTCTCCCCCTTTTTCATGGACAGACTTACGCCCTTAAGAACTGGCTCAGCCCTGTTGGTATATGCAAAAGTCACGTCATTAATACTCACGGACTCTTCCACTTTAAAAACATCTACACATCCGGCAGAATCCGCAATACACGGATCAACGTTTAGCAGCTTAGTAATATCCTCCGTTATCCCCACAGCTTTTTGCAGATCATGTATATTATCACCCAGACCATTTACGGCCCCTGCCGCGAGCGCGGAATAAAAAATGAACGACAGTAAGGTGCCAGCACTCATGCTATGTTCCGCCACAGCCCTGATGCCTACCCACAGAACTAGCCCTACCGATGTGGTTACTGAGGCTATGATTAAGGTAACCAAAAACGCCCTGAGTATAACGTGTTTCCCTTCGGCCTTCGCGACACTTTCCAACAAACAAGCAAACTTTTTACGCACTATCTCCTCCGCCGAAAGAGACTGTATCTCCCACGTCATGGAGCAGGTCTCTTCACCAAAATGCGCAAGTTCGTCCGTCTGCTTACGTAGCAATAACCCGGATCGTTTAACCCTCTTACCTAAAAAGGCCACTATTATGAGTAACACTGGCAACACAAGCGCAATGCGCGAGGTTAGCTGAAAGTTCGTATGTACGAGCATAACCATGCTGCTGGCCAACACAGTTATGTTACGAAATATCACCAATACACTGCCGTTCAACACTGCGCCAAGAGCTGCGGTATCAGCCATAAGTCGCGTCATCAGCAAAGATGTACTAAAGCTTTCTAATTCCGCTGGAGACAAACTGACTATTTTATCATAGAGCTTGTGCCGCAAATCCCGCACCACACACGAGGCACCCTTGCCACACAGCCAAATACGTAAAAATGAACCTTTCGCAATTATAAAAATTAATAGCAGAACCCAAAAGAAGGTGCCCAAGCTTGCCGAAGCATTGCCAAATAGTCCCGTATCAACTATGGCACTCAGGCCCTTACCAAATGCCAATATGGCGCCAGAAGTGACCAATACGACAAGGTAGGCAAACAAAAAGTACCGCTTGTAGGGCTTGATATAAGAGAGCAGAATCCTCATGCGATACCTACTCCTCAGCGAGGCCAAAAATGGCGATCACTTCCTGCCTGACAAAGTCAGCCAGCTCGCGCTTATCGCGACAGTCCCACCAAAGGTCTTTGTCCGGATCATAACTGAAACGCACAGATCCACTACATGGTGACGCCACCCATATCTGCGCAGAAGGGGCATGCCAGCTTACTAAATACACAACGCCACATCCCGATATCTCAACAATACTGCCATCGCTATCACAGCACACAGCCGCTCCAGCAGAATCCACCATCGCCTCTACCATCATGAGGATGGAGTCCAACATACTACTTGCCGCTGCATGCATGCCAGAACCCGAATTTTCGCTTACCATGGAAACTCTCGACAGTAAAAAACACCAAACAAGTTACCTGGCAACGTGCATGCCCTTCCAAAATCGCTACCCACAACAAGACGTCGCAGCGATCATCCCCATAAATACGGTATAGGTCTGACAAGGCTAGCAACCTCTTTGCGGACTTCTTCCTCAACCACTGACATATCTTCACTGCCACCGGATATGGCGTTCACAATCCTCAACACAAGGCCACCAATTCTCTCAAATTCTGCAGTACCAAGACCTCTAGAAGTTTCAGCAGCAGACCCGAGTCTAATACCAGATGTTACCCATGGCTTTTCTGTGTCAAAAGGAACCGCATTCTTGTTGCACACTATACCAGCCCTCTCAAGAGAGGATGACACGTCACGACCTGTCACACCCTTAGACCTCAAATCCACAACCACCATGTGACTATCAGTGCCACCAGTTACAACTCCCAATCCGCCATCAACCAACACATTAGCCAGAGCTCGCGAATTATCCAAGATTTTACTTACGTATACCTTAAAGTCGGGCTTCAATGCCTCGCGAAATGCTACAGCCTTAGCGGCAATAACGTGCATCAGTGCGCCTCCCTGCATTCCAGGGAAAACTGCAGACCTTATCCTTTTGTGTATATCTTCGTCATCTGTCATGATAACACCACCCCTAGGTCCACGCAGTGTCTTATGAGTAGTAGACGTAACTACATGCGCATACCCGAAAGGTGACGGATAACACCCACCTGCTATAAGACCTGAATAGTGCGCAATATCCGCAAGAAAGTACGCACCTACCTTATCAGCTATGGCTCTGAAGGCCTTGAAATCTATCTGCCTTGGATAAGATGACGCCCCAGCTATAATAAGAGCAGGCTTAACCGACAGCGCTATACTTTCGATCTCCTCCATATCGAGGAGATTTGTTTCTCGGCTGACATTGTACGGAACAGCATTAAACCACTTTCCAGAAACGTTGGGCGCAGCACCATGAGTCAGATGCCCACCTGAGTCCAAAGACATACCAAGAACTGTATCACCCGGCCTCAAAAGCGCCATGAACACCTGCTGATTGGCTTGAGAGCCAGAGTGCGGCTGAACATTGGCGTACTTACACCCGAACAACTCACACAAACGCTCCACCGCAAGACGTTCCGCAACGTCAACTTCTGAACACCCACAGTAGTATCTACTACCAGGATACCCCTCGGCATACTTGTTTGTGAGCACTGAACCCTGTGCCTGAAGAACAGCACGACTCACAAAATTCTCAGACGCTATCATCTGTAACGTAGTGTTCTGCCTATTTAACTCGGCAGACAGACAATTAGCTATCTCAACATCACACTCTCCTATATCGGCGTCGCCAACATACCCTACCATAAATCCTCTCACATGACCTACGACGCACTCTCTTCTTCGCTATCAGCTCCAGAATCAACCGCACCTATACCACTATCTTCGTCTGTCACTGCCGGCTGCTCTTCAGCTTTAGCGGCAGCATCAACCTTACTCTTCCTGTCGCGCGCAATGTTGAGTTTAACCACCTCAGCATCTGCCTCGTTTTTAACAACGTGCAGTTTCACCACGGAGACCAAGTCTGCATGAAGCTCTACGTTTATGTCGTATTCGCCCACACGCTTTATCACCTCACCAAAGAACACTTCCTTTGGCTGCACAGAATAACCAATACCATTCAGCAACTTCGCAACATCTCGTACGGTTACTGAGCCAAAAAGTCTGCCATCATCTGAAGCCTGGCGCACCATAATAAGACACTCAGCTTCAAGCGCACGCGCAACCCCTTCAGCCTCTTCAAGCTTTTGCCTACTCTCGCTTTCCATAGCAGCAAGCTTTTCTGACAAAAGCTCCATATTACGCTTTGTCGCTCGTACTGCCTTACCATCTGACAACAGATATCTCGCATACCCGGGCTTAACCTGAGCAACCTCCCCCGCCTTGCCTAGCCCTCTTATGCTAGACTTAAGTATTACTGACAACATCAAAAAGACCCATATTTCACTAATTTAGCAATAAGGAAGCAATGCAAGAAACCTAGCCCTTTTGATCGCCCGCGCAAGCAGCTTCTGCTTTCTTGCTGACACAGATGTAATCCTACTCGGCAGAACCCTACCGTATTCAGAGACAAATTTTGAAAGCAAGGCCTTATTCTTGTAGTCTATGTCCGCATCTGGACACTGCGCCAAAGGACAAGATCTAGATTTCCTGAAATAAGGTCTCTTAAGATAAACCAAGGGAGAATACGAACTACCTGTCGACTCCGAATCCCCACTACGCCTTTTACCTCCACTAGACACAGAAAACCTCCTAATCTTGATCTGAACCCATCATGGCGGAACGCCCCTCTGGGACCTTATCCACCTTTAAACACAAAAATCTCAACACATCTTCATTGAGTTTTATCTTACGCTTAAACTCATCCATTGCCGCTGGCCCCGCACGCACGTACATCATGCAGTAATGCCCCTTATTATTTTTCGCAATGCTATAAGCAAAATCCATAAGGCCCCAGTACTCATACTTCACGAGCTCGCCACCAAGCTTGACCAACAATGCAGTCAAACCTTTAGCAAGTCCCTCAAGTTCGTACTGAGTAAGACCCTGCTGTGCTATAAAAGCAAACTCGTAAAAAGGCACTACGAAACCCCCATGAACAAAAAAATCCTCACGGGTATTATATACAACAGCAGGACACAATCAAGAAATATAACGCCTATACACCGTCTGCATACCCAATAGATGTGGCTAGGCGACTTGCACGCTTTTTCTCAAGCAACTCTCGCGCAATAACCGTAATTTTTTCATACGTCTGGTCCGAGATGGAACTGCCTATGTATTCACTGGCAACAGAAAAGACATTGTACGAGTAAGTATCAACAAACCACCCGGGAAGCTCAATCTGAGAGCCCGCCTCTTCATCCACAGATGGGGGCGCAAACACGTACAGAAAAGTTTCCATAACAAAAAACAAAAAGTACGAGGCCACAAGACCTTTTGCCACACCCACAATAGACCCCGCAGTCTTGTCTAAAAGGCTATGCCGTAGTGGTGAGAGCACCCTTACTATGACACTGTTCGCAAGAATAGCGCACGTCATGGCACAAACAAATACAGTAACGCCGGAAAATACATTGGCCAATGCCTCCGAGTGAACCCGCGCACTGTACATGTCACTAAAGTAATCACTGTACTCTGCAGTAATGCAAACCACAGCAACCATGCCCGCTATACCGAACACTTCCTTAACGAAGCCCCGTATAAGGCCCAGAACCATCAACAGTAGCACCACCAGCATTACTGTAATGTCCAAAACCATTGTAGCACCCTATCGTACAACGCCGTCTTTGCTGCGTGACTGGAGCAACGCCAATATCATTAGCATAAAGAACGCCACGATACTCACGTAGTAGCCGTTTACGTTCTTCCTGGTCACGACTAAGCCTGTGACTTCGTCACCTGCATCCATGTCATCGTGAACGTAACCCCCTTTGATAGTGTCAAACACTATCCATCCCTTGGGGGTGGGATCAAGAAGCACGCCTATAGCATCCTTCAGCATTTTCTCTACACTACCTTCAAACCTTTCCCTGATAGGTACTGTCACAAATCCGCTATTGACTACACTGCCCACAGATCTGTCAAAATTGACTCTAACGGTATCTCCCCTATTCAGCATAACTACTTCCTCGTCAAAAGGAATATCGGCACTATTGTTACTAACTAGACTGGAGATGTAATTCGGCGCCATGAGCATAAATGCTATAGCTACCAGTATTATTGACTCGTAGTACTTATTTCGCCTCAGGAAGTACCCTTGCATCCCCATAGAGAGCACTATTATTCCGAATAACGCGAGCACGATGTCTATCGCCGCCTTCCAAATATTTTCAACGCCGTACAATATGACGTTATTGTTGAACACAAATATGAAAGGAATTGCCATAGTCTTTATGTTGTACCAAAAAGACTGCATCCCCGTCTTGAAGGAATTAGCCCTAGCTATAGCCGCAGCTGCGTACGATGCAATACCTACCGGCGGTGTAACATCAGCCATCAATCCAAAGTAAAATACAAACAAGTGCAATGCTATAGGAGAAGTCAGCATACCATTCTTGTGCACTATGGCACTAAGAACAGGCACCACCAACGTCGATACTATGATGTAGCATCCTGTGGTAGGCATACCCATACCAAGTACGATGCATATCGCGGCCGTAATAAGCAGAGCTATAAATACGCTATTTCCAGCCAGGACATCCACAAACGACCCCATGGCCAAACCAAACCCAGTTAGCCCTACTATGCCCACAACTATTCCAGCAGTTGCAGTGGCTACAGCAATGGGAAGCATGTTCTTGGAGCTTGTTAGCATAGCAGAACATATTTTACACAAACCCGCTTTCAGAGCCGGTAATATGCCAGAGAAATCTCTACTGCGGACAGAAGTAACAACACCCTCGATTAACAACATGTACATGAGGAACATATTTGTCCAGAAGCATGCCAGTGAGGACGAAACTCTTTCCACCACCAAGGACCATACTAGGATTATTACTGGAATAAAGTAATGCAGACCTTGCTTAAAGATTTCCCACCCACTTTCCTTGGGATCGCTAATAGATTCGACATCAACACCATCGTGCAGCCTTGCGCCGCTCTCAGGTCTGTATACCAGCACCGCAATATAGACTGCTGCCAAAATGACCGCAATAGCATATATGCTCGCTCCGTGGAAAATATCCTTCACCCCAGGGATGTGAAACGCCCCTATAGTGAGCCCATCAATAACCACATGGATAAACCCAAACAACATAACAAGAGAAGTTACGCACAGACCAATACGCAACAGCATCATAGGTATTGCTCTTCCCTTGCTGCAGCTCGTCTTCTCCACATTATGGAGCCTTTGAGCTTCAAAATGCACTATAACCAACAAACCTATGTACACCATAAGTGCTGGAATCAGCGCATGCTTGACAATGTCGGAATATGGCAATGCCAAAAACTCTGCCATCAAAAACGCAGCGGCGCCCATCACCGGCGGCGTTATCTGCCCGTTTATCCCAGCAGATACCTCAATTGCAGCAGCTTTTTCTGGGCTCATGCCCATTTTTTTCATAAGAGGAATAGTAAATGATCCAACAGTTATAGTGTTCGCCACTGACGAACCGGACATCATGCCCATAAACCCAGACCCTATAACAGCAGCCTTTGCAGGACCGCCAACAGATCCTCTAAGTAGCGCAAACGAGAGCTTCATGAAGAAGCCACCAGCTCCAGCTTTGTCCAGAAGTGTACCAAACAGCACATACAGAAAGACAAAATTACACGACACCCCTAACGCAACGCCAAATACACCCTCAGAACTTAGCCACTCATGCGAGACAATTGAGGCAATGTCGTGCCCTCTATGAGCAATGACATCTGGGATAATATGCCCAAAAGCCGCATACAACAGGAACAAGCTTGCCACAACAACTATAGGGAACCCTATTGCACGCCTTGCGGCTTCCAAAAGAAGCACCATACCGCAAACTGCCGCCGCGATGTCAAGACTGTTAGGCATAGCTACCCTAGCAGCTAACCCATCATAAAACGCTATGACGTACAAAACGGATCCCGCGGCCAAGATGGCACAAACCCAACCTATTAGCCCAGCGCTCCCTTCCTTAACCTCACGTTTAATAGGAGGTATAACTAAGAACAGCAAAAATAATGCGAATGACAAATGCACAGCCCTTGCTTTCAAGCCCGTAAGCACCACACCGTCGAGCCCATATTGAGAAGCCAACCAAAACGGCAGCGGTGATGCTATGAACAGCTGAAAGAAGGCCCATAAAAACTCTACACACCCAACGGTATACCGCTCGGCTGCTAAACCAGCCCCGTGTCCGGGGTTATCTATAATCTGACGAAGTTTCATACCTTCAGTAATTTACTAAATACCTTACCATTAGCCCTAGCATGCTCACATATCATTACAGAGACATGCAGTCAATTAAAATGACCATGTCGAATATTCTCTACTACAGCCTCATAGCACACACATACCACGCAGACGATATACACGCGATTGCCATCACTACTCTGGAGAATAACCAGGAGACATTCCTACTCAAACTTAGAAGTCATAACAACACGCAATAGCACACCCATCCCCCAAAAACGATATCTACCTTGTCACCACATAAACACACTCGTTTAGGATACCGCGAAGTGGAAAAATGTTGAAACATAAGTTAAGGCAGCTTCAGGAAGCGTACACTTTGGGTAAGATATCGTGATAATACAATAGCCGCATGTGCTAGACCTCACACAACCAGCAGCCCTTGATAAAGCGCAAAAACAATTCTTCAGAGCTCCAGCCGCACTTCCGACAGCGAGCGATTTTTTATGAAATTATGGCCACAATTTGGTGATACTACACCAGAAAAAACCTTACCGCGGATGCGGATAGCGCATAACATTAATCGCCATTATCGCATTAAAATCACCACAAACCACTGCAACATACCTGCGATGCCAATACATGTTAACTCTAGAGTACCCAACACTCTATGTGTTGGTTAAACCGCCGCCACAGCGTATTTGCGATATTTCTTAACCTCAGAGATCTCTGCAAATTGCATCATTCCTGGAAATGTTGCTGATGATCTTCAGAGCGGCTAACCCGGACGTAACACTGCACCGCCATTCTCTCGTTAGAGGCATAAAGGCTGCCTTTGCCGCCTCATTGTCAAGTCTTACCACAATCACCCAAAGTCCTACATAAGCTATAGGTTCTATGCAGCACAAACAAAAAACACCCGTTTTTGCTCCTGATGATGGCTACCGCACCTAAAAGGCACTTGCAAACAGACTAATCCCACATTGACGCGATCATAACTCTGTACCAGCCATCAGCGCGCAGACGTGCCGGAAATAGGATGTCGTTAATCGCACTTGCTACCTATCCAAAGCTCAGGAAGACATGTGGCGTGACCACCGGCAGACTACCGAACCATCTACGACATAACCGCGCGGTACCTGCGGGTCAGCTAAATCCACAACATCTGCAACTCGTGATTTTTATAACCACCATGCACAAGGATCTACATATACTCAGACAAGGCTCGGGCTCAAGATACAGACCTGCGCCCAGGAAGCTCCGAAAGAAATTCTTTTCTAATCCATCTGAATATACGTCCTACAGCTGCAAATATGGCGCATGGCCACCAATACAGCCAAAGCGCTATAACCTAGTGCCACAAAAAACAGGAAGTAATATCTAAGCATCCTGCCAGGTGGAAAAGAGCGGTCACATGTAAACCGTGCGTCGCCCGTTAGTAACTACATAACAGTTTTTGCGATCACATACACGTGAGTTCCGGCCGGAACGAAGCACAACACGGTATGCAAGAGCACAAGTAAGTTTTGCATTCTGCCTCGTGCACTGGAAGCGTACCATCAGAACCTTGAGCGGCTATGGTCAAGAGCACTGTTTTTCACACGTATCAGACGCGTTACGTCCCCAACCGCGCGGGCTTCCATTGCGCTATGTATGGACAAGCAAGCCTTTTGGGCGTGGTATATGTGGTTTTAGCGTCGTAGTGACACAGCGCAATCCCAAAGTTCCTATGGAGTGAGGGTACTGCACGTGTATTTTCAGGTCCTGTTACTTGAGGAAACAACGCAGGTCGCTGGGAAATCTCAAAAAGAAGCTTTTCCCCCGCCCCAGAGCAGCGCAGGTAGGATCTTACAAACTGTCTACGAAGACAGCAAATATTTATGCATGTCACTATTCCCGCAATAACGCAGACCTTGTATCATATCCAAACATTCTCACGAAAGGGGCGTCTTATGCGAATAGTCGGCGTATTCTTGTTGTTTGTGTTTTGTACTCTTTCAGTAGCCGCGTTTTTTGCAGTTTATCGCGCTCACAATAAACACTCTTTTTCTTATGACGTAATACTTCCAACAATAGTTGGCGAGTCAGCCAAGTTTAACACGCGGGAAATCAAAAAAAAGGGCCGACCCTATGTGGTAAATGTGTTTGCATCGTGGTGCACGATGTGCGTGAATGAACATAAGATCTGGATGGAAGCAGCAAAGAATTCCTCAATTGATATTTACGGAATAGACTACATAGACATAGAGAGCAATGCATTGTCATGGATTAACCTGCACGGAAACCCATATATCATGGTTGCCGCTGATTATGCAGGCGAGGTGACAAAAACTTTCGGTGTCTCGGGAGTTCCCGAAACGTTTATTTTCAACAAAAAAGGGGAGCTAATTTTACACATTCCGGGAGTTGTTACTGAAGAGCTGTGGAAAAAGCATATTGTCAGATTGATTAGGTGACAATCAATCGTGAGAGTAACGCGAAACCAACTATCCGGCACCCTTTGGCAGTCGCATTGGTTAAAGGTAAAAACAGTACCCTCTTGGTGCGTACACAATGACACTATTTACCATCCACACAAAAAGTGTTATACAGCTTGTCTCCTTGTGTGGTGTAGATTTCTTGCAATGGCTGTGGATCCATTTACATTAAAGCAGTTGTTAGTTAGCGCCTTCCCAGGCGATGCGGTTGATGTTATCAGTCTGGTGGATGACGATGACCACTACGCAGTGAAAATTGTCTCCGGTAGATTCAGCGGTAAGTCAAAACTTGAGCAGCACAGGATGGTGTACGATGCGCTATCTGGGGTTGTTGTTCATGCATTACAAATAGAAACAAGCGTGGGAAATTCAAATGGATAGCAACTTGGTAGATCGTATTAAACACGACATTGAAAGCAACGACGTAGTACTGTATATGAAGGGCTCCGCGGATGCGCCACAGTGTGGGTTTTCCAGCGCCGTGGTCGCTGCGTTAATGCGAGTCGGCGTACCTTTCAAGGGTATAGACGTTTTGAGAGACCCAGAGCTTCGTGAAGGCATAAAGAAGTTTTCCGATTGGCCTACTATCCCCCAGCTATACATTAAGGGGGAGTTCATAGGCGGTTGCGATATAGTGAGCGAGATGTACCGTAGCGGCGAGCTGCAGGAGCTATTAAAAAAGAAGGGAATAATAGCTGGCTAGAGATAAATGCCTGACACTAATAAGCAGCGATTGGTCAGAATCAATGAGCAGCTAAGGCGGCACGATGTCCTCTATCATGGTCTTGATGCTCCAGAGATTACTGACTCTGAATACGATGCGCTGCTGCGGGAGAAGCGCGAATTACTAGCGAAATTTCCTGAACTTGAACCTCATAATGACTACGACGGGGTAATAGGGTCCCCTTTGGCAGAAACAAAATTGCAGAAAATTGAGCACATTGTGCCTATGTTGTCCCTTGAGAACGCATTCACCCAGGATGATGTTCACAAGTTTATAACGAGGGTGAAGCGTTTTCTGGGCTCCGATAATAGCGTAGAATTTACAATTGCTTGTGAACCTAAAATCGATGGAATGTCATTCTCTGCCCTGTATGAGCATGGTGCTCTAACAAGAGTTGCTACTAGGGGAAATGGTCATCTTGGGGAAGACATAACCAGCACCGGAAAAATGTTAAAGGGTCTACCTCACAGAATAGAAAATGCTCCCGCGACTGTTGAGGTTAGAGGTGAAATCTACATGCACCATAGCGATTTTGCCAAATTGAAAGATACATGTAACTTCGCAAACCCACGCAATGCTGCAGCTGGATCAATACGGCAACTGAATCCTCAAATTGCTGCTGAAAGGAATCTACGTTACATAGCGTATTGCATTGTGAATAGCACGCTGGGGACTCAAAGTGAGATTCTCAGCCAATTGGCAGCGTGGGGATTTTGCACTCACTCAGAAGTACTTTTCACAGCCAATGTAGAGGAGGCTTTTGCCTTTCATGATCGCATGTACAGCACTCGCAGTAATCTTGGCTATGACATCGACGGAATAGTTTACAAAGTGAACGAGATACATGTACAAAAGCTCCTGGGAGCCACGGGAAAGTGCCCACGTTGGGCCGTAGCGCACAAATTCCCTTCCACAGAAGCCATTACAAAACTCAATGCCATTTCTGTCCAGGTTGGCAGAACAGGCGTTGTCACTCCTATAGCGGAACTAGAACCTGTAAACATAGGCGGGACTGTTGTGTCACGTGCGAGTCTCCATAATCTCAACGAAATCGCCCGCAAAGACATCCGAGTAGGAGACTACGTAGTAGTGAAAAGAGCCGGTGAGGTAATACCTCAGGTGGTTGGCGTAGATAGCGCAGCACGTCTTGGAGCTCCTTTAGAAAAGTTTATATTTCCCACCCACTGCCCCTCATGCGGTGGCGTGTTGAGACAAGAACCCGGCGAGGTTGCTATGCGCTGCGTTGCAGAGTTATCGTGCAAAGCACAGGTCTTAGAGAGGGTTCAACATTTTGCATCTCGAGATGGGTTAAACATAATTGGTCTGGGCGCGAAACAAATAGAGTTCCTTTGCAATGCGTCATACATTAATGACGTAGCCGATATCTTTTCTCTAAGTGAGAAGATAGATAATGAGAGTCTGCGCTCGGAGCGCGGTTGGGGTGAAAAGTCTGTAGCAAACCTTCTCGACTCCATACGCACAAGCTCCACAGTAAAGCTGAGTAACTTCATTTATGCTTTGGGTATGAGATTTATAGGCAAGGGGGCAGCTAAACTTATAGCAGAGCACTATAGGTCTCTTGAAAACTGGATGAACGCGATGTACACACTGGCATCGGGCGGCGAAATGGACACAATACGCGGCATTGGTGCCAAAAGCATTGATTCTCTCAGATTGTTCTTTTCCAATGAAGAGAATATTAGGGTTCTGCAAGCTCTCGAGAAAAAGCTAAATGTCTTGGACGAAATTGTATCGTCGGCATTTGGTGCAGAATCCCCGTTGTCTGGAAAAACAGTTGTTTTTACTGGCACGTTAGAGAGTATGTCCCGTGTGGATGCTTCTAGAAATGCAGAGCTAATGGGCGCAAAAGTTAGCAGTTCTGTATCTGCAAACACTGACTTTTTAATAGCTGGAAGCAATGCTGGTAGCAAACTACAGTCTGCAGAAAGGCTTGGCGTACGTATCATTAATGAAGGCGATTGGTTGCAGCTTGTAAAAGAGCACACCCAGTAATCCCTCTCTACATTAAGCTATCGGAATCGCTGCCGGTGCGGCACACATTAGAACTTCTTGACGCCATACTCAGCTAAACAGCTACTGGTATCTTAATCCGCGATCTAGTTGATAAGCACAAAACTGGTCATGCCACTAGCAATACGCATTGCTGACATCAACAATTGGCAAATGAAATGATTTCCCGAACCTGTAGAGTACACACCTGCAGTGCTACAACACAATAACTCACCATTCTATGGCCACAGCCGTATACATCCCCGTACTAAAACTTGTGCGGACGGATTGCGCAAACCAACATTTTTGGATAAACCGCGAGTCACCTACTGGACAATGTGCTTCATGTGACCTGTAGCGGGGAAAGTAACTTTCTGAAATGAAAATTCTCGCAACTCAATCCTCCGCTTGGTGAATCATTGAAAAACAACGAGATATCAAAACCGCTATGATATAAAACACAGACTCAATAAGTAACGTTAATTCCGCAGCATGTTAAAGGGTACTTACGAACTCTTCCCATGTACCGCTAAGCAAACAATCGCGTAGGCTGCCGCTACCTGCAGACAATGAATAGTCGCTGCTTATGGTACTATCTTTCACCACCTGACAATTAATCACAAAACCATCACACGCCGGACCTGTATCTACCAGAAACCTCTGTATGTGCAATCAAGAACGAACCTCTGCGAAACTGTGATCAAGACTTGCTCTTGGAATCGCAGCAGAATCTCATTTGTTTTCAAGCAATTGCGTGTCGACTAATAACTGCGGTCCAGATCCTTCATCGCTAACCGAAAAAACAAGTTGAGATTTGCCGGAAACAAAGTCTTCTATCTTATTGCCAAAAAACTCATACCGCCAGCCTCGCATTATTACGCTTGGCAGCCTGCTCATAGCCCTGACCAGGTCTCTTCTAGACGCCACTAACCGCTGCGAAACCCCATGCTTCAAGCACACGTTATGTAGCAATATGGAAAGAACACTAAGAACATCACGGTCTTGTGACGCAGCATTACTTGGCTCCAACCTGGAGTTTTTGTTACGGTCAACTATTTCCGTTAAGCCAAAAGAAAGTTCACGCAAATACTCGCCCTTTACGTGATTCGCTAAACAAGCGTCGCTGCCACTTGATATGAAGTCTCTAGTTGCGTTCAAAACGCTTTTTGAACACATAACGATGTTGCGATTCACGTTACGCAGGCTTGCTACTTTTTCACGCCACTCGACCACAGATCTCGCAACCATTAACTCTTCTTCTGTCAGCTCTCCATAAAAATCCATACCTTCAAGTATAGAAATATACTGCTCCGCAACCGAATTTCCTATATTCTCCATCTCCTGCAAATACCAGGACAGTCGCCCCTTTGCTTCCAAAATGTCTTTCAATATTTCATAAAGTTTATGCAAGTAGACAACATCATCAAGTGCATACCGCACTTTGCCTTCCGTCAACGGCCTCTTCGACCAGTCTACCCTCTTGAATGATAGTTTATTAAGCCTTACACCTAAAAACTGCTCAACCAATTTTGAATATCCAACAGAATTTTCATGATACTCGCAGAGCATCGCTGCTATCTGTGTATCAAAAATGGGATCCGGTATACTTGGGAATTTAACAGATAATGCATCAAGGTCTTGCCTGCAGTCGTGAAACACCTTAAAAATTTTCTTATTCGCGAATACATCCTGCAACGGCTCCAAGTCTATGCCTTCTGCCAAAGCATCAACAACACAGTGCCCTCCTTCATAAGCGAGCTGCAACAAACATAACCTGGGATAGTATTCACTAAAACTTCTAGAAAATTCAGTGTCCACAGCTACGCTTTCTGGGCCACAATGAAGTAGCTCAGCACAAAACTTCGATAATTTGTCAGTGGAACATATTAGCACTTTGGGCTCACTTTAAAAAAGTCATCAAGACTACACCGCCTTCGTCTGAGTTGCAGAAGCTTATAGTGGCACCATGCTCTTCCAAAATCTTCTGCACTATCGCCAGCCCAAGACCAGTACCCTGATCCCGTGTGGTGACGTAAGGCTCAGTCAACCTGCCAATAAGGTCTTCAGAAAACCCTACCCCGTTGTCCCGCACCTCTACCTGAACACTTCCTTCGCGTTTGGAAACCACAACCCCTATCCGCCCATTATCAGCATTTACGCTGGCATTTATGGACTCGCAGGCATTTTTGAATATGTTCACAAACACCTGAGAAATTTGCTCTTGGTCCAACCAGACAAGAACCTCTTCTTCCGGAAAGCTCAAGTCGTAGTATACGACATTTTTGCCGAACTGTCCCAAAAAGCTTATATCCCTTATTATGGCGGATATATCACACATTTTGAAAGTGGGGCTTGGCATTCTCGCAAACTGCGCAAACTCGTCCACTATGCAGCTTATATTAGAAACATGCTTAATTATGGTATCCGTGTATCGCAAAAAGGTTTCCCTTTCTGAAACAATCTGCTCAGAATACTTACTGCTCAGCCTCTCAGCTGCTAGGTAAATTGGGGTGATGGGGTTTTTTATTTCATGCGCTATTCTTCTCGCTACATCAGACCATGCAGCCTTCCGCTGCGCCTCTACAAGCCCCGAAATGTCGTCAAACGTTATTATCAAACCCTGAGTTTTCAGCCACTCTATGTTGACTGACAATATAAGAGACTTGCACCCTCTACTAATGGCAATATCACCCTTGCACTTAGCTCCACTAACCAGCTCCTGGGCTTCCGGAAATACCTCTTCTAGAGGCTTATTCAGCTCATTACATGACAGGAGCTCCATAGCCCTATCATTCATCAAAGTAACAAGCTTAGAAGGTGAAAGCGCCATGACCCCGGAAGAAACCCCAGATAACACAGTTTCAACAAAGCCCTTACGGCTGTTTATTTCACGGTAGGCATTCTCAAGCTGCAATCTCTGCTCGCTCAGACGCTCAACCATCTGGTTAAACGCCCGAATAACAGTGGCAATTTCTTCACCCATTGCATCGCCGTTGTTTTCAATTTTGCAATCAAAGTCGCCATCTTGCACTCTCTTGGTTGCAAAAAATAGTTCAGACAATCTGCCTACGATGCCTTTGGCAAAACTCGCACCCAACCATACCGAGATAAAAAGAAGCACAAGAAAAAGAAATAAAAATGCCAAGGAAAACTGAATCTGCAAAGCAGACATCTGCATCCTGAGATCTTCTCTGCGATCCTGTATTTCGGAATTGTTCGGAATATCGTGTTCCTGCGCTTTGCGCATCAGCCGGACCGCAACCAGATATGTTTTTGTGGATTCATCGATAAGCTGTACCGCATATACAGAGTGCCCTGTGAATATCGCCACAGGCTTTTCTTTGTTCACAGGCAGCTCGCTCTCAGCTATAGAATCCATACTGAACCCGGTATCCGGTATGCTACTTGCAACAATTTGGCCATTTTCTACAAGAAGAACTTCAGAAAAATGAAATATCCTTGAACCAAGTAGAAGTTTTTTACTCGATCGATTACCTGAATTTATCCCAACATATTCAGATAGATGCGTAATATCGGAACTGAGAACAGCAGAAATACAGGCGGCTCTCTGGTCAAAAGCGGCCGAAACACACTGTGAAAACGCGGGCCGTATACTGTTATAATACCACGCCCTAACGCCATAATCGAAGAACAGGTACGCGAAACCCGACACTAGCACGGCCGGGATCATACCTACAGAGGTAAAAACCAGGACAGCCCTGGCCTGCAACCTAAAACCTAGCTCTCCTCGCTTACATTGTATCCATATATGCATCATCCAATACGACAATGCAGCTATGAAGAATAAGAACAGTAGCAGCCCTCCTAGGAGGAGAGGCATAGACTCTTCCGGGGCAACACTCCACGCCCCGAATACATCGAATAGAAGAAGTACAAGCAAAAGATCAAGAGACGCCAGTAGAACAGAAAAAACACCGGAAGATAGAACACCACTAAGAACACTCCACAGAAGGCGCCTCTTCATAAAACCTAGCAGCACATGAACCCTAACAAGGTCTAGCAAACAGATGTTACTCCGCTATAACCTCTAGGTTCACAGCAGAAACCTTACCGTTGTTTTCATCCAACTGATATCTAACCTTCTGGCCTTCCCTAAGATTATCTATTCTGCTCCGCTGCAACGACGTGATGTGCACAAAGACATCCTTATCACCGTGGCCCATTCCGGCCCCACCGCTCAACTTTCCACCATCTGAGCCGTCTTTACAAATAAATCCGTAACCCTTCTCTACGCTAAACCATTTTACATGACCGGTGTAGAACGTCTTCCCATCCACTAACTGAGACATCAAAAACCCTTAAATATTCAGACAAAAAACCGTGACAACCAACCCCCTGAACTCACGCCTGAGTTGTAGGATGCACGGCGCTCCAAGACTATATTTTAATATCCAGCATTGCAAGAGAAATATTATTTTTTTACGTACTTTCCCTAGAGTAAATAGTGCACATCTTCAACCTAAAGTAGATAATGCATGACCTCCATCACACGTATACACAACTTTATGCCCTATCATATGCATTTTGATAACACATGCATTTTTTATTTGATAAATCAAAAAATATTGCTATTAGACCCTCCAGATAAGCTCTAAGTATGTGGCAATGTTATATTTACGGCCTATTCATGCTGGTAGAAGGTGGCAAATTTTGCCGCATATCGTATACTATGCTTTGACACTGCATAAAAATTTTTGAAATTTCCTCCACCTCTCCCACGTTTCCTCAATGACCTGTTTAGGACATATCAGAACGACTAACAGTAGCGATCTGCCCTTTGCTTTAAGGCATAACTAAAGTACTTATGTTCATGAATTATGCGCTACATCAGCCTATCACCGCGTAGATTTCGCCTAATAACTGATAGCTAAACTTACAGCTGCTGATCAAAACCCGGCCATACACCCTTTGTCTAACGCATAGACGATATTATAATGGCTCAATGCGGTAGCTCACATAGACACCTCTTCCAAGTACCTTTTAAAGGAGCTGTGTTCGGATATGCTCAGCAGAGCGGACTTTGCGGCGCTACGGGTGGCGCGCTCCAGAGAGAGAAAAAGTCTGTCTTGCGGCATGTGTCATCAAGCGAATTATGCGTGCACGTACAACTTACAGTATATATGCCAGACATGGTCTGCCCTTCCTTGAATTAGACTAAATCTGCGGTCTTTTGTGAAGCATCAAGCACTGCAATGTCATGAACTCTGCAAAAAATGACAAAGTTAGAGTTGCGTCTTATGGTTCACTAGAGAGATTTTAAAGGTTATGACTGCAGTAACAGTGTACAGTATGTGGAACAGTTTTGCAGAGCTAGTCTCAAGGCCGTTATTTGCCTATATGTGGACATGGATTATCAACTTGCGCCATGTTAGTAGTAACTCATTTCTTAGCCATATACAACTTGTTACGTCACAGTAGTTCCACAACAGGAAAAAATGACGGGTCATGGCCTAATTAGAGTTTTCTCTTGCGCTGGAACAGCATTAGTTATAGAGTGAGGGTCTAGGTTTGTTGTTTTTCTCTTCCTCGGAATTGCCATGTCAGTCATGCCCGATCATTGGATCAAGGAAAAGGCCTTGAAGGAAGGTATGATCTCTCCATTTGTGGATCACAAAGAAAACTCCGGTGTTCTTTCCTATGGCTTGTCATCTTACGGCTATGATGCAAGGCTCGATAATAAGTTTAAGATTTTTTCCAACACCCACTCTGTGATAGTGGATCCCAAGAACTTTTCTCAGGATAGTTTCATAGACAGAGAGGGAAGCCTTTGTGTCATCCCGCCAAACAGTTTCATGTTAGCTAAAACGGTAGAGTACTTCAGGATACCAAGGGATGTTATGGTTATCTGCGTTGGTAAGTCCACATACGCACGCTGCGGTATCGTGATAAATGTTACTCCTCTGGAGCCAGGCTGGGAAGGATGCGTAACTTTGGAATTTTCTAATACGTCTCCGCTTCCCGTGAAGGTTTACGCATTTGAGGGCGCTTGCCAGTTTCTGTTTTTGGCCGGCAAGGATCGTTGCAGCATCTCGTATGACGAGATAGATGGTAAGTACATGGGGCAAGATGGTGTTACGCTCCCGATAGTGAGCTAATATCCGCACATGACGTCTAGCCATGGCAAAAGAAGGTGTGTGTGTACGGAGGGTGCGCGTTGCACTGTGTTTTTTCAATAATGTTATCTCTAAAGTTGATTGTTGTTTAAGGCACTGGCCACAGCCTCATTCACAGAACTTTTCAGCTTCGCATGTGGGTCCGCAGGCATCCTGTGAGATACTTATGCAGCATGCGGATGTGTGCACCGTAGTATAAGAACGGTCTCAGATATGGATTGTTGCCACACTGCACAGACGTCATTGCACAGCACATTGTGTGAAACTTCTCAACAATTAAAACATGACCCAAGCTTATTTCGTCTTGTCCACCACACACGATGTGTGCGCTACTGCAGCTTAAGTCATAATATCACTGATAGTCTTTTGTTTTATTGCGTTACAGCTGCTTACCTGTTTTACTACTCGGGGTAGCTCGTATGCTGTTTAGTATGGTAATAATCCCATAACATGTATCATGCTAGTATTCGGCTCGAGTGCGTGGGTTAAGCTTGATGGGGGTGTGGTGCTAGAGTGCTCTAATGTGACATGCATACGAGGAGAGAGCGTACTTTTTAAAAACCTTAGTTTCGTGGCTGACTATGGTACGGTCACTGTAGTCACAGGAATGAATGGTAGTGGCAAGACGTCTCTGTTGAGAGCAATGGTCGGATTGGTACCAATCCGGTTCGGTACGATAACCCTAGATGGAGAGGTAGTAACCACATCGAGCACATGTATTTCTAACATAACATACGTTGGACACAAAAATGCTTGTTACGAACACCTAAGTACTGCCGATATACTGCGGTATTGGGCTCACTCAAGGGATAAAGACGCTTTGTTAAGCGCCGCAGTAAATTTTTTCGGGCTAGATCCGGTTTTAAACACTAAGTACAAACACCTGTCATCGGGGTGGAAACGAAAAGTTGCCCTATCTAGATTGCTGTTATTCAACACGCAGGTCTGGATAATTGATGAGCCGTTCACAAATATGGATTCACAGGCTATAGACACCGTAAGGAACCTGATCCATACCCGGGCAGAACACGGGGGAATCGTTGTAATGTCGGATCACAATCCAGCACACATATTTCCCGACGCACAAATAGTGCATCTGTCCCCAACCCGAGCAGAAGAAGTTCTAACGTAGATAAACCACACGTTTTGCTACTTTGAGTAGGTAGATTTCAAGCGCTATAACCACAAAACTCCATATTTGGTGTGCTGCTGCTATCTTCACCGGAACTCCATGTACCAAAGTAACAACACCTAACAAAAACTGTACGCATACAGAAAAAAACAGTACCCAGCTCGTTCTTGTTCGAACAAGGGCTAACGTGGTTGCAGCGCACAGGAACACGACTGCTGCAAAAATGCGATGTAAAAACTGAACAGCTGGTCCATTTCGCAGTAAGGTTCCCGATACCAAAGCTTCCTTGAGAATTTGCTTAGGGATAATTTCTCCATCCATAAGTGGAAAGGTATTAAAAATTAGGCCAGCATCCAATCCTGCAACAAATGCTCCCAGTAGCATTTGCACCACCGTGATCACGTATATTAGTACCAGAAATGAGTACTTACACGTAGATACATGGTATTTTCCACTCACTCCAATGCACTCCAGCAGACTGTACCACAGCAAAGAAAATATCAGCACAGTTAGGAACAAGTGAACGGACAGTCTGAAATGGCTGACGTATGGAACATCTACCAATCCACTCTTGACCATCATCCATCCCATAATTCCCTGTAGCATGCCTAACAGCGACACAAGCCCTATGCGCACCGCAAACGCGCCCTTTATCTTACCTTTGGCAATAAAGTGGAACATGGGCACAAAAAATACCGCGCCCAGCACTCTGCCAAGTAGTCTGTGAAAGTACTCTGTCATGTATATGCGCTTGAAATCTCCCATTGAGATGCCAAAGTTCGTGTACTTGTACTCTGGAGTTTTTTCGTATTTTTCTTTCTCTATGATCCAGGATTTCATACTCATTGGGGGAACTATGCCAGTTATAGGGCGCCACTCAGTGATAGACAGCCCAGCGTTAGTAAGCCTAGTAATTCCGCCAACTAAGACCATAACGAGAATGAGGACACAACACGTGCCCAGCCAGAGTGCGCAAGCCGACCGATGCATAATTTTTAATCACAACGTATAATCATCATAGCGCACTAGAAACATTTAACAACTAACATAACAAGATGCTCTTTGCAGTCTGTATACGCCGCGCGTGCATGTATGTAGAGCATAATATGGTCTTCGCACAAGAGTTGTATACGAACAAATGTAGTACACGTTATGTGCCTGCATGTATTGGGCCTCTGCTATTGGCCATAGCACCCAGATTTATGCAGCAGTTGCCCATATAGAAACATTGACGATACCCTGCATTTGTGTTAGTCGTGCTTAGTATTGCTGGTGTGCTGGAGTTTGTATATGGGGAGGTTGTTGTGCCTGTTGGGCCTTGTGGTATTGGTTGCAAGCTTCCCTCTGATTAGTCGTTGGGTTTCGGGTGTAAGGCACCAAAATAGGCAAGAGATAGAGGCAATCATAGAGGAGTACATTTACAAAAACCCCCACAAGGTTGTGTCTGCACTCAGCAAGGGCCAGGTTGCTATAAACAAGACGGAAATGCGTAAGCGAGTCCAAGAAAATAGGGAGGAGCTCGCTGACGAGGCTTACCCCGTGTTTGGCAACAAGAAAAGTGATGTAGTCTTGGTGGAGTTCTTTGACTACTCATGCGGATATTGCAGAACTATGCTTCCTCATATAAGGGAGATATTGAGCGATGGTAAGGCCAGAGTGATCTTCAGGGATCTGCCATTGCTAGGTGATGCGTCTATGCTTGCGGCGCGCGCTGCTCTCGCGGTGCATTTTCTGAATCCGGAGAAGTATATAGACTTTCACTACGCTACTATGGTCTATAACAAGAAGTTTGATGAGGAAGAAATTGCTGAGATCATAGCCTCCATAGGTATAGCGTACGAGGACTTTGAGAAATCCCTGGTACAGAATGATGAGAAGATAACCAAGATGTTGTCTGACACAAAGGGCTTAGTTGCTAAGCTCAATATCGGTGGCACGCCTTCTGTTGTGGTTGGAGACACTGTGTTCGTAGGGTCAAGTGATCTTCAGACCTTGCGTGATATGATCCAAAGCGCCGCTGATGCCAAGAGGAATAAGTAAGGCAGTAGCTCTTTAGCGTTATTATGGGTCTGTAGTCTATCTTTGAAACTGAACAGTATTTTGTGTTTTCGCCGCAATGCGTTTTATCCTGGAGTGATATAGGCGCTGTAGAAGTAGGTGAACACATACCAGCGCAAAGAGCATTGAAAATTTCGCAGCACCTTTATGAGCCCAACACGTTGACAAAGACTGTCCCTATGGCGACAAACTGGGGCTCATGATATTCCGTTTTTCCCATTCTGCTCTGACGTCATATTTACGTACGCACATCGCGTTGCTATACGCTATCACGAGCTAAATCAGCATGATGGCTATTTAGGAAGCTCGGCTGCCATTTTGCCCAAATACGCTTTAATATCTCCTGTTTTCACTTCCTCCTGCCGTCCTGATACCATATGCTTGCACGTGACAGAGCCGCGTCGAAGCTCATCGTCACCCAGAATTAGCACAACGTCTGCCCCCTGTTTGTCTGCTCGTTTGAGACCGGTCTTCAGCCTAACTGCCACATGATCATACGCTACTTTTAGGCCCAATAACCTTAGATCGTACGCCATACGCATTGCCTGGGGCATAACTTCGTCACATATCGGAACAATAGCAACACAAAATCTCTTTCCCTGACTTCCGCCGTCCATGAGTGCGGCGAGTCTTTCCATTCCGCCTGCAAAGCCCACTGCTGGAACATCTTCGCCACCCATTAGCGATACAAGACGGTCATATCTGCCTCCAGCGATCACAGCATCCTGAGCCCCCAGGTGTTCTGTCTTGAACTCAAAAACAACTCCGTTATAGTAGTCCAGACCTCGCACAAGTTTATTGTTAACGACATAGGGAATAGCCAAATTTGTCAGGTGGTCTTTAACTTCACAAAAACGGTGCCGGGTATCTTCATCATAAAAATCTTCTATACAGGGCGCACCTTGTAATATAGAGATATCGCCAGGGTCTTTGGTATCCAAAATTCTAAGTGGATTCGTATATAACCTCCTCTTGCTGTCTTCTGACAGGCCATCACTGTGCTTCTCAAAGTATTTTACTAAACTGTCCTTATATGCTCCCATACACGAACCGGCACCTAGAGAATTGATCTCCAACGTCACCCTATCGTCTATACCTAACGCTTTCAGTATGCTATGCGCCAATGAGATGATCTCCGCATCGGCGCCGCTACCTATCGCACCAAAAAACTCGTAGTTGATCTGATGAAATTGGCGCTGACGACACTTTTGTGGTCGTTCATAGCGAAATACAGGACCAGAAGTGAATAGCCTCACTGGCACAGTCATCCCTGATGTTAAGAACAATCTAGTAATAGCTGCGGTAAACTCCGGACGTAGGGTAAGCACATCGCCGCCCCTATCGGTGAAGGTATACATTTCCTTGCCTATTATGTCAGTAGAGTCTCCTAACGTCTTACTGAATACATCTTGGGCTTCAAATATTGGGGTTTGGACTGGAAGAAAGCCAAAGCGCTCACCTATTTCTTGTGAGATGGCTCTAATACAGTCAAACTTGTAAAAGTCATCCGGAAGAAGGTCTTTAGTTCCACGCACGGGACGAAACTTGCCTTCTTCTGCACATTTTATCATGAAACTAGCCCTCAGAACCTGATAGTAGTGTTTATGACAAGGTATCAAATGTGTACATTTTTTTTACAAAATTATCCGCCAAATTGTAAAATGCGGCAAACGCATGAGGAATTCCATGAATAAAAGCCGTGAGATTTTATATGAAGGAAAGGCCAAAATAATAATACAGCTCGATGACGCAACCGCAGTGGTACAGCATTTTAAGGATGATGTTACTGCCTTTAACTCCTTAAAGAGGGATTCCATTGTAAACAAAGGAATTATAAACAACAGAATTAGCTACCTGCTCATGCAACATCTAGAAAAATGCGGTATCGCCACCCACATGCTTGAATTCCTCAATGATCGCGAGCAACGTGTAAAAAGATTGGACATGATTCCTATAGAAGTCGTAGTACGCAATATTGCTGCAGGAAGCATCTGCAAGAAGTTTGGTATACCCAAGGGAAAAGTTTTTTCTGCACCATTGGTAGAGCTATATTACAAGAGCGATGAGCTCGCAGATCCCATGATATCCGAAGACCATGCCCTGCATTTTGAGCTTGTAACACACAGTGAACTACAGCACATACGCGCCTTGGTGCTGGAAATAAACAACGTGCTCCGTACGGTATTTGACGCAGTAGACGTGTTGCTAGTGGACTTTAAATTGGAATTTGGTCGAAACCCCTATGACCACAACAATATTGTACTTGCCGATGAGATTAGCCCCGATACATGCAGACTTTGGGATAAATCAACGCACATTGCATTAGACAAAGATTTATACAGACTCGGTATAGGAGGCGTGCAGGAAGGCTACTCTACAGTGCTACAAAGAATTGAGAAGTTCTTTGGACAGGCATAGCTTGCAGAAATCTGCGCCCATAACGAACCTCAGCTATGCAAATGTTGGATCATCGAGTTAAAATTTGGAGAGCAAAAATCCAAAGTATTAAATATTGCTCAATAAGAATCCATTGCCATGCTAGCTTTTGAACTGATGACAGGCAATTCCTGAGATGTTTGGGGTTACATAAAAGGCCTCCTACCGCACATTACAGAGTAGAACTGAGAAAAGATAAGAAACTAGGTAAGCCCCCGCGTGGACCCCACGCTGTCGCGATACCACATGTAAAACACACACAAGCCTAGTATCTCTCCCACTGTGTTAGAGCACCAAATAACAAGGCACTTCATATACAAACATGGGCCTTGCGCTGCAATAATTTCGGCCACAAAGACATCCTGCACTAGCAAAATGTCGCACACCTCGACACGTACACTGCGTATAACAACGCAAGTGTTGGTTGCGATAATGGCATTATCAACCCGAAAACATTTGTGTGCTTTCTGGTACTTTCTTTCATAGCAGCCGTTTATTCTATAGTGCAGATCACAATGTTTAGTGCGCGTATTCCGAAATAGTTAAGAGCTATCCTGAAAGATCGTGAGGCTCATCCCATCAGGAACAACAACGTACACTAGGTTGCCCAGGACATAACACTAAAACAACTTTCGCTTGCTACAGAGTAGTTTTATGAACACAGCAAGATTTATGAATTCACTATTGTTTTCATCTATTACGCCAACCCATGCACGAGGTGATGCATCGCTAACGCGCGCTAGAGGAGGTTTTGACGCACTTTTTTTCATGAAGATTATTGACATTTTTACGAAATGTGCACTCCTTAATAACTTATAACATTTCGCACAACCGTCGCAGTAGAGGTACGTAAATATGACTCCGCATGAACTAAGAAACGCCATCATCGAAAACGCAGTATCGCTCCAGATGTATTACATAAATAGCGCATTCAACGCCATTCACAACACAGCCAGAGTGGTTTCAGAAGAACGTTTGGAACAGGTTTTTGATAGAGTAGAAGGTGTCTTAGGACAAAACAGCAATGTACATGTTGTCCGGCAATATTCGTATCACACTGCAGAAAAAGCGCTGGAAGCGCTTAGAGTTGCCATTGAACTTTATCGTCACGGTGCATCTGATCTCACCGTTTACGATGATATCAACCAAATAATCCTCGATACGGAAAAGCATCCCAGGGAAAAACATCCCTACCTGCTGAGTATCATGGTAAGTACTCTACAGCCCGTGAGAAAAAAGTTCTACTCCACCAATGAACTAGAGTCCCTGGTTGGAAGAGTATCCCGGGAAGCTTTAAACAGCGTAACAAAGATTTGCCTGCCCGACTCTGACTCCACAGACATAGAAAACATAAATCAACACTTAGAGGAGTTTTTTGATTCAGTACCGTGGGTTATTTCTACGGGAGAATTAGTGGAGTGGGTAAAAATCCTGATAGGATACGCAAACAAAGTACTAAACTCGCCTGAAACACGAGAGGACGTACCGACGCTAGCTCAGTGCTTGTCTCTTTTAATGACTGTTGGCAACATTTTCCGCATTAAGGACAACATGTCTGCGTCCATTGGTACCTACACACTTGAAACAAGTGCAAAGTATGCCAGCAATTTGTTTGTCGTTGCGGCGGCCAAAGCGGAGGCGGCTTTCTACAACCATGAGCAGTGTTATCCAGGACTTGCGCAAAAAATCCAACACCTGGTTAATTTGAGCGATGAGATTGAAAGGCTCGGGTTCTACACTGGGGACTCTCTACTTTTCTTCAGAGGCACACAAAAGTATTTAGTAATGTTAATGCACATGTTCTTGTCAGGTGCAAGAATTGACGCTGCTCAAGAAGCAGAAAGTTCTGGAGCAAACTCCACCTACGACCCAAAAGTACTCTTAGCCTCTATGGTCGATCCTTTCTCTTGTATGCAATCTGCAGATGCAACGGCATCCTCCCTTCCTGCTACTTTTAAAATCTACCGCATGTTGCATCCCACAATTCCTGACTCAGCAGCACTATTTAATGAGGAAATTCCTGCTGTTGTTACAGAGTTCCAGGATGAACTTCGCAACATCCTGGTAACTGTACACTGCCTGGACAGTCTCATGCTCAGGGATTTTTCGGCACTACTGGAGCAGCACCGAGGTTTCTCTTTTGACCATGATTGTTTTAGCTGCTCTCAGATACTTGATGTAAACGTGTCGTACTATGTCATGGAATACCTAAAACTCGCCGTGGGTGCTTTGCAACGCCATACTTCCCATAGTCTGAGGCATGAAGAATGTGCAATTTACGTATCTACCGGTCTACTCGCAAATGTTTTTGCCCAGGGCTCCGAGTACAAAAATCTTCCAGTGCCAGAACGGATTTACAAGGACATCTGCAGGACTCAAGCCTATCTCAGCAATCATATTCCTAATACACGCGAGGACTTTTTAACTTACGGCCATCGACTTGACCAGGAGCTCATGAGCTGCATATTCGAAATGCCTATAAACAGCATAGTTGGAACGCGAATTGCTAATAAACGTGCATCCTTCCTAAATACCACTACTGAAAATATGCAAATACCTGGGGTTTACGCAAATAGTTACATGGGCTCTTCTTCATCAGAACAACCAGCTATTGTACAACCTGAGGCCCCTATCAATTATACAACATCGCGGTCCCAGTCCATATTGGGTTCTGCCTATCCATTACAGGCCGCCTCTAACACTACAGCGTATTCTAACCCTGGACAACAAACCCAGGCACTACCAACTTTCGAGACTGCCTTTAAGATACGGAGCACTGGATCAGAACAAAGGCAGTGGTCTGCCACGGCTGCTCAGGAGGCTCAAAGAACTGTATTATCCAGGAGAGCAAGTGCCATGGGTTCCTCACATCACAGTATGGGACAACCTCAACAAGGGACATCCAGCACCGGAATATACAATGAGCACATATCTGCAAGCACAAACCAATTAGGTACAGAAAATAGGGCACTGGCAATACAGCGTCCCACACAACATAAAACGGGATACACCGCAGCTGGAAGTCAGCCAACAAGTGTTGTGACGGAGCTGGGAAATACCTCAGGCACAACAACCCACCCACATAACAGAATAGGAAATTCCGGAAAGGGAGCATCTACCACTAACGCGGGACTAGTAACCAAGGACACATCTTTCGGCAGCAGCCATTGGAGTGTTGCCATCGCAAGGCTACAGAGAGAGCAGGATGCTCTGCGGAAAATCTTGGACAGCTACACTGCAGAACCATCGTCTGCAAGCACTACTACGGAGTCAAGCAACACTGCTAGCTCCACGGATTCCACTGTCTTTTCTCATTACGAGGGCAACCAATGTGGGCAAGAAGCATCATCGGCTCCTGGAGGAAGTGCTAGTGGGAACATGTCTTTAAGCTCCAGTGAGTGGCATGCAATATCAAGGTTGCAAGAGAATGCTACCGTGCGAGCTATTCTGGACAACAGCACAACTGATCAACAGTCGTCAGGAGCTACCAATACCCGGAGGCTGAGCTCAGGAAATGTGGAAGCATACCTGGCACAACATGGAGACTCACAATGTCTATTTAACGACGGTAGTCAGGGATCCGGTATTATACCCGCCTCAAGTGAAACTTATAATACAGCAGGTTCGCATACATACACCTCTGCCGATAATACTCCTCAACAGCAGGGAACTAGGCGTTTAACCGAAAATGAATATGGCAGCGGTGCAATCACGATAAAAATAACTGAACAGCAAACTAAGATAGGCACATTTGTGGAGACACAAGGTCCGCTTGAATCTAACCCAACGTTGAACAGCGTCGATGCAGCGCTCGAAGGCGGATACAAGATTGTAAGTTCGCTGGAATCCAAAAAACGTTATAAACGGAGTACAGGACACACAACAAGTACCGTACCATCATCTGACCCTGAAGTATCGTTCTTTGCCGTGCCAATGGCATTATCACATACTCGCAGTTCTGCCCCCGCACTCGTACAGCGTGCCGCTAGCGTCCACGCAGAGTCCAGTTACGAACGTGACACAGAGTCGCAAAAATCTCTTTCGCGCACTGTTCACTTTGGCATCGAAGAAAATCAACTTCAACGTCGCAGGGCCCGACGAGTACAAGAACCCAGACAACTCTCAGTGTATAGCCCTTCTTACAATGTGGGTACTATACCCCGAGGCAGCAGCATACGGGAAGAACAACCTTCAAACCGGGGTAATACTACTGCACTACGCAATATGCTTGGAGCAACGGCATCAGAGTTTACAATAAGCACGCCTAGTACATCCTATGTCAGTGATACAGGTACGACTTCAGGGCCAACCACTCGCAGAACCACAACCGCACAAAAATCGTGTAGAGGCAAAGCTACTGGAGCTGCTTCAAGAGGTAGGAGAAAGCGGGCCCCCGCAAGCGCCGCGTATTGCACTACAAATCTCGGGAATACCAAACGGAGTGCAACATCAGTCACTGAGCCTGGGTACCTAGGAGGACAGCCCAAACGTCCTTACTTTACCGAAGGTAGCTCGTCGGGAGTTCGCCGCTATGACAATGCCACAGCTACTTATGATATAGGTGGTGTGGACCATGGATATCATAATGAAGTTCCTGCCAAGAGGGGATATAGCACTACGACGCAATACGCCTCCGTCATGGAATCAACACCACCTGCATTCAATACCAATCCTAAACCATCCAGTAGTGGGTATGGCAGTGTTGTGACATCACGCGTATCTTCTGCGCACTCTGTTTCTAATATACTTGCAACGCATGTACAGCCATCGGCAGTAGGTACTGTAATAGAGCCATCCTCCGTCACACCAATGGCTTACAGTAGAGATTTCCAGGGCAACATTCCTGGTAACAACTAGCTCTTGATATGATATCCCCACGAGAACGCATTGCGTTCTCGTGGGGAATCTAAGTCATACAACAGAAATATAAATGCTTTGGTTAATACTTTGCGGAAACAGTTGTGCATATAAAACCACGACTATCGGCACAACAAGATCGGAAATACAGTTGCTTACTTCCGTGCAAAACTCCAAACAATGTCCCTACGATCTGTTCTCAATGTACCCGAACGGGCATAAACCTCAGCAACAAATAGCACGCTAAAATCCCTGATTAGGATGTGAAACTACCCTACTCTTTCCGCAGGAAGCTGCAGTAGCACTCAGCAAGTACTAGCTTATGAAGAACTTAGAAAAGTGCTTTATGTAATAAGCTACCAGCGGTGCTGTAAATATGAACCCATCCATGCGGTCCATAACCCCACCGTGACCCGGAACAATAAAACCACTGTCCTTAACATCACACACACGTTTTATTGCAGATTCAGCAATGTCACCACATTGAGCCACTACCGCTATGATAACACCTATAACTATAGCGTGGGACACAAAAAATATTCCGAAAATCATGGACATCACGAGCGTACTTATGGCACTAAAAGCCATACCTCCCCACAGGCCAACCCACGTCTTGTTTGGACTGATAGAAGGAATGATTTTACTCGTTCCTAAACTTTTACCAAGAAAGTATGCCGCAACATCCGTGCTCCAAATTGCTACCAGAAGCCAACTGAGTATTATCGTACCATGAGGCAAAGCGTATATGTACGCCATGGCGGTGTATGGCAAGGCTATCATGAAGACAGCAGGAATATAAAACAACCTGTTTCCCACCGTTATCGTGTGCCATTCAAAGGAGGAAATCATAGCTAAAAGGAACAATAGAAAGTAAAACGCCGCACCCCCATAAAACAGGCCTGTCAAGAAAATCCCGCCCCAAAATACTGAGGTCGCTGCTCGCACCAAGAGGTTTTTGTCCATGGAGCCGATATCACTACATGATAGTCTGTCCCTAAGCCCGAGAACCAACCGCCTAGGCATCTCCTTAACTTCTCTGATCTTCATGACTCCCCCAAAATAAAGTTCTCTTAAAGCCAAGAACACTGCCCTGCGCGCTTAACCACAGAGCATTGTCTATCACATTTCCTACACTGCGCCAACAGCTACAAGGCAGCCGGACAATATGACAGCACCGCACCCGACTTATGAAACCACATTTAACCAGAATTGCTTATATGTTTATATGTTAATAACATAAATTGTAAACTAAAGCCTTATTACGAAGCGAGTTGTAAAGCGAGACCCCATTCCACAGCCACTTTCCTGCCCAGAGAACATATATCAATGCGCGCACGTCGGGCAGTCACTACAAGCTGACAACCCACACATAATATGACTTACAGGCTACGAAAACAGCACACCACAAACAACGTCCTTCAGTCCCATCGTCGTCTGCACACACCAGGACCACACTTGCTGCGCAAACTAATCCCACCAAAGGGTAACGCCTCTATCCCAGAATCTCGCTTTCCTTGCTTATGTATGCTTCAGTTATCTTTTTTATGAATGAATCGGTGATTTTCTGTATCTCCGCACTGACGCTATGAACATCGTCCTCTGAGATCTCTTTTCCCTCTTCCATGGACTTTAGCTTCTCAATAGCATCCCTTCTTATGTTGCGCACAGATACTTTGCTCTCCTCCGTTAGCTTATTCAGCATTTTCACCAGATTTTTTCTAACGTCATTGGTAAGCTCCGGAACAACGAGCCTGATGGTACTGGACTCGCAAGACATACCAAATCCCAAATTAGAGGTCTCAAGGGCCGTTTTTACCGCTCCTACTATCCCAGCATCCCAAAGTGTCACCAACAAGGTCCTACCTGACACTGAAATGCTAGAAACAGCGTTCAGTTTCATTTTCCCACCATAGCAATTCACTGTCACACCAGACAACAACGAAGCACTAACACGCCCCGTTCTTATACCCGAGATATCCCCCAAGTACATAGCAAGAGTCTTCTCCATTCTCTCTTGGGCGTTTTGCCTTACAGTACTAGTCACGCCACCCCCTCACCAGAAATAGTAGTAAATACGCCCCGCCCGCTCACAACTTCGGAGAAAGCATTATCCTTTCCCAAATCAAAGACTATTATGGGTATAGAGTTTTCCCTTGCTAGCGACACCGCAGCAGCATCCATAATCTTCAAATCAGACGCTATGAGATCATGGTAGGAAATCCTGTCATATCTTGTTGCAGTGCTGTCCTTTTTGGGATCCGATGAATACACACCGTCCACTTGCGTGCCTTTAAATATGGCGTCACAGCGCATTTCTATACTTCTCAGTACCGCAGCGGTATCAGTCGTGAAAAACGGGCTACCGATACCTGCAGCACAGATAACAACTCGACCCTTTTCAAGATGACGTATTGCACGCCGCCTGATGTAGGTCTCACAAACAGCCGTCATAGGTATCGCCGAAAGTACGCGACTCTCAACACCCATCTCTTCAAGAGCATTCTGCAGCGCTAATGCGTTGATCATCGTTGCTAGCATGCCTACGTAGTCATTACTGGCACGTTCAAATCCAAACGATGTCGATGAACCACGAAATATGTTACCGCCACCTACTACTATACACAGCTCGACACCGGACTCTCTCACCTTCTTTAGATCGCGCGAAAGCTTGATTATGACGCCTTGATCAAAGCCAAATTTTTTCTCTCCTACAAGCGCCTCGCCAGAAACCTTCAGCAGCACCCTAGAGTACCCAGCACACCCAGTAGAATCGTTATTATCTGACATATCCAAGCGCAAATTCTTCCCCAGTAGCAGAAATTGATTATACATCAATGCTGCAAATACGCAATCTCCAACCGATGAAAGAAATACAAACTAGCGATGGAAAAGAACATATAAGACGCTTCAAGTATGGATTACGCCGGAGCATAGTAACATCAAAGACCAAAGAATTTTTGTTGAAACAGAGGACTACACCCGCCTGGCACCACTGCACCATGGCACAGACAAATCTGGACTAAAAACCTATGCAGCTTCGTCGCGCCCTAAAGGCACATGACGACCAGTAACCCCCTCCTGCTTTGTTTTGTAGTCCAAAACTTTCAGTACCCTCTTGAGTAAATTTGGGGCCAAAATGGATAGAAAATTAACGGAGATATCATGAACTTTGGTGGTGCCTTTAACCTTGTAATCTATGGCAACAATTCCGCGGCTATAACCACCAGTAAGTAACTTACCAACAAATGGAGTGTTCCATACCATCTTATTGACAGCGTATGCGGGCACTATCTGACCACGAACGTCAAAGTTTTTAGTTGTAAGATCTATCTTACCCCCCAGGCTGATGCCAAGCTCAACCCCTTCCATCCATGACTCGCTAAAGCTAATCATGTCATTACCAAATGTGAATGGGACATTTAACTTACTGAAGTGTATGCCGCTCCCACTCAGTGTGTTACCTATTCCTTTCAATGACGATAGCGTCAATATCTGAGCAAGAATGTGGGCATTCACTATGTTAAACTTAGTGATAGAAAACATTCCATTGGTCCGCCCGACATGGCTGTCTGGGTACATGTATATAGACAATCTTCCGCCATCAATCGTGCTCAAGACATTGATAGCTCGTAAAAACTTCCCAGCGTTACCCGTAGTCACCTCCAAACCTATTGGACCGTAACTAATATTGAAAGGCTCCAAGTCCCCCGCAAAGTTACCAGTGATACCAACACGCGTATCACGCTTGTCACCACGTTTGAATTCGAACCCCAGATTCTCTATCAGTACATCGTCATTCATCAAAGCTTGGTCAGCCTGCACACTAATGTAAACGTTGTTATTCGCACCTGGCGCGGAAGAATACCCTCTCGTAAATGCGGCCAGGTTCGCTTTGCTTAAATCTAAAAACGCCCCCTGAAGCCTAACCACAACGTTATTGTTTACTGCCTTTACCCATCCCTTCGCATTGGTCTTGAGAAACTCAATCTTATCAGCAACAAAATCAACCTCTCCGGCACCTATCTTCCCATTAAGCCGAACATCCACCCCATCACCATGCAATACCGCCTTACTAACGTTTATCAGGCCGCCCGGCTCTATCCCCGCAGAAAATGTCAGAGTCCTTTTTTGCTCACCTAAGTTAAAATACCCTTCCTGATCCCCCAACGATAATGTAGAGACATCTAACACGCCATCAATGCTTGAACTGCCAGTGCTCGTGTTACTTATCAAGTTTATATGAGTTTTCGCATGCCCACTGATGCCGAGCATAACTGCTGCACCGCTTAATCTCCGCAAATCTTTCCCAGAAATATATCCATCTATATTGCAATGTATTTTATCGTTACCTTTTCCATTCGTAGCAACAACAGTAATGTCCTTATCGTTCATCTTGCCCTGAGCACTTACTGTTATGGACCCATCATAATATTGCACACCCAGATCCACATCTTCTACATCAAAGCTTCCTAGTATTCGGTTTGCACGCATGTTTCGAACATTTGACTGCACGCTAACGCTGGTGGAAACTTCCTCATCGTTCATGATATTGCGAACCTCTACCACAAATTTTGTGACGGCTTCACCTGTTACATCTTCCCCACCTATATTCAACATGTCCCGCACATCAGAGGCTTCGTACAGTGTCTCTGCATCACTAGTGGCTTTTCCTTCTATTTTTAGCACAGCATTGCCACTTTTCACCCCCTTCATGATAGCTATGCCCTCCTTGGAGTGCAGTCCTTTGTAATTGTAATCACCAGATCTGATAACCAGATCTCCCTTGTGGAATAGCAGCCCTCCATCTACGATATTAACAGCGCCATAGCCCCCACCTATAAGCAGCACCGCATCTTTCAAATGCGAACTAACTATGTAGTTATCTGGGTTTTTAAAATCATTTATATGCCCACGGTAGGCAATCTGTGGCTCACGAAAGAATCCGCTCAAAACATGTTCGCAATACCACGCGCGCATTACTCCATAAACATCCTCTGGCCAGTATTCACACACCCTCTGTGCGCTAACCTCATAGCCCCCTACATTGACGTCAACGCGCCCACTGGATGTGTCCAGATTCGCACTCATTTTCACAGCGATGTTGTCTGCGAAAAGGTTGAAATTGGTAACCTGTAGTTTCCCATCGCTGTATTTTACACGCGCCCTAAATCTTTGGACGTCAACGCCATGCCCAACGCCATATGGGACAGTGCCAACAAGACTGTGCAAGTTTATATCTCCGTACTCGATGCGGTCGTTTGCATCGAGTACCATATCAGCCGTGCCCGACAGCCTTAGATCTTTGTACTGAGCAAGTCTTGCATCAAGAAACTCTAGATGCCTTAAAAGCCTCGTATGAAAATTGTTATACTTTACGTGCAACGATACTACACCCTTATAGTGCTCAGACAGGCGTACTCTAACTGCCGACTCTCCACTGACAAATTCTAAACTGAATACACGGCCATCGTATTCATTCTCAGCACCAAACTTAAGAGACTCCATGACGACCTCGTCTACGCCCCCATTACGGATAACCAGCCTATCGACTTTCACCGGAATATCAGAACGCACAAACACTAAAAGCTTCTCTCGGAGAGTTGCCACGGAGATCGGAATTTTTGCTACATTGGCCAAACTTCGGGACTTGGATATATCAACCCCGATCTTGGCAATATCTAGGCGACTATCACCCCAATAGCCCCACAAAAATAGAATGCCAATCTTGGAATAGATAGACACCTCAGGCGCTTCTATGTTGACCCCCAGGTCTTTGTCGACAACAGTAACTCCTTGCGCCGATAGGAAAAAGTTCTCATCTGCACGACGCCACGTAAGCTTAACGTCACGAATATTTACATCTGCCCCGAAAAAAAACTTGGATAACTTGTGTTCCAAATACAAATTTACTAGCCGTGATCGAAACTCTAGCGTATCCTTTGTGCTAACGTTGTAATACAGGATGCCCCCAAAAAGCAGCACGCCTAGCACGAACACCAACTTTACACAAAGCCACACCACAGAATTCATAGCACCTAATCCATACCCTCGCGCAGCACGTAACCTTATTCAATGCCCAGCGCTTTGGCTGGCTATTTCACCCCTTGCAAGCGCGTCAGCTTCTTCGTTGTATCTGTTCCCAGCGTGGGCCTTAACCCACTCCCACGTTACATTGTGACGCAAAGCAAGCCTCTCCAGCTCCATCCACAAATCAACATTCTTCACAGCAGACGAGCTAGATGTCCGCCAGCCGTTTGCTTTCCACTTGTGAATCCACGTGGTGATACCGTTTTTGACATAGATACTGTCTGTGTGAACACACACGTCGCACCCCTCACCTAACACGACCAACGCCTCTATGACTGCAGTAAGCTCCATCCTATTGTTCGTTGTATCACGGCAACCACCCGACAGCCTACGTTCCTGACCATCATGGTAAAGAACAACAGCCCCCCAGCCTCCAGGCCCAGGATTGCCAGAGCACGCACCATCGGTATATATGATAACCTTCTCACCACCCATAAGTACTACGAATTCATCGTTTTTGATTGTATTCTAATACCCTGCATAATACAATGACATTCGTGCCGGTGCCATAGCCCTGCAGTTTAGGTGCAGCTTCTAACAAGTTGCTGGCTCTCCTACAAGCATGAGTCCTCTTGTGTGCCGCGCAGGATGTAATTTATCCACATGCTACATGTAGGTTTTAGCTGCGCGTATGACGATTGAATTTTTCAAAATATGAGTTCCTTGGAGATAGTATCGGGTGTCATTCCAGAGGTGGAAGATACGCTATTTGCCGAGATGTGTCTGCGCGATAACGAGCTCTCCTTTGTTTACATACTGGGCGATGATAGGCCTTTGGAGCTGCTAGTTAACACGTTGAGATTCTTTGACAATACCCGAGACATATTCCTTTTTCCTGCGTGGGATTCACACCCTCACCGTGGGATGTCTCCAAGCAGCAACGTTATGGTAGCCAGAATAAAATGCCTGCTGGAGTTGGTATCTGCTAAAAGACCCTACATACTCATAACTTCAATCAGCGCAACAATACAAAAAGTCCTGCCGCGACGTACCGTGAACTCTCTAGCTCTGAGCATAAGGCCAAGGTTAAACCTTTCAATGGACGCTTTGACTAAATATCTTGTTGATCATGGCTATCACAGGTCTTCCTCAATAGTGCAGGAAGTGGGAAGCTTTGCAACACGCGGTGAGATAGTGGATATCTTCCAATCTGTCGATGAAGGCCCCGTACGAATATACTTTGAGTATGACTTTGTTGAATCCATCAAGCCTTTCGATCTAGATACGCAAATAACTACCGGGGATGAGCTCACAAACCTGATCATATTTCCTGCATCAGAAATGATAAAAAGCAGTGATAACCTCGAAGTCTTTTGCAAAAAGGGCGCATACATTAAAAACACTCATCCCACACTATACGAGGCAATAGCATCACAACAAAAACACATAGGTGAAGAATACTTCCTGCCCCTATTGCACGAGGATCCCCTGGAGACTCTTTTTGACTATGTACGTGGTGATGCGAAGTTAGTATTCAGCGAATCTGTGTCGTCAAATACTGTGAAACAAATAGAGTACATACGGACCGAATATGCTTCACAGCAGGCTGCAACGTCACCTGAAGCACTGTTTCTTGATGAGCAAAACTACGACGAAGCAATGCGCAGATTTGCAAAAGTGATTACTTGCGGTTTGGGCTCGACACTAACAGCCTCGCAATGCGACACTGATCCCGTGATATCACACTGCACGTTGAAACCCATACCAGACTTCAGACTTCAAGCTCAAGAATTAGGTACAACAGCCCTTACCGCACTTATAAATTACGTCAAGACGTCGAGCAAACCCGCAATAGTAGCCTGTTATTGCGAAGAATCCATGCAGTACCTTACGGAGAAGTTCAAATCTCACGATGTGTATATGTCTTGTGTACGAAAGTACTCAGAAATATCAGGTCTCCACAACATAGCTATACTGCCGATACACAGAAATATAGAGGCAAGAGATTTTGTGGTCCTGACAGAGTACAGCCTGTTTGGGAGACAATGCTCCGTAAAAAAACCTAAACGTACGATAAACAGCAATGAATCTGACTTAACAATTGGAGATATAGTAGTACACCAAGACTATGGTATAGGAATTTTTAGCGCACTGCGAACGCTTACAGTGTGCGGTAATTGCCATGATTTCGTCGAAATCATGTACCGAAATGATGACAAATTATTTGTGCCAGTAGAGGATACTGACCTAATAACTCGGCACGGCACAAGCACTGATGTTGTTTTGGATAGATTAGGCAGCGCAGCTTGGCAAGAAAGAAAAACAAAGCTGAAAAAACGGATCGATGAAATAGCTAAAACCCTTATGAGTGCCGAAGCTATGCGCCGTTTGGCCCAAGGTGGCCAGTTTTTTGCCAACACCACTTACATGGACTTCTGCAAGGAGTGCCCGTATGTCGAGACCGAAGATCAGCTAAAAGCCATTGCCGATGTGGAAAATGACCTCGCAAGCGGAAAAGTCATGGACAGACTCATCTGCGGGGACGTTGGGTTCGGAAAAACGGAAGTGGCGCTCCGGGCAGCATTTTTGATTGTAAACGAAGATATAACCTGCCAAGTAGCAGTCCTTGTGCCTACTACCTTATTGTGTCGCCAACATTTGATCGCATTCCGGGAAAGGTTCAAGAACTACAAAAATGTAAATATCCAGCAGCTTTCCAAGGCAACCGCCAAGAAGAAACAGCAAATCAAACATGAGTTGGAGAACGGAAGCATAAACATAATCATAGGCACAAGCGCACTGCTGTCTGACGGGATCCAATTTCTAGACCTCAGATTACTCATCATCGACGAAGAACAACACTTCGGCGTCCAACAAAAAGAGAAATTACGGTTACTAAAGCACAACATCCACGTTCTATCGCTATCAGCAACACCTATTCCCAGAACATTGCATATGTCCCTGTCAGGAATAAAAGACCTGAGCGTACTAAAAACACCTCCTATTGGCAGAACGGCGGTGAATATTTCAATAACACACTTTGATGACAAGATAATACGAACCGCAATATACGACGAAGTTAGCCGCGGTGGAAGGGTATTCTTTACCTGTCCCCTCATTTCCGACATTAGCACAGTGCTGGAGCGACTTAAGGCACTGGTGCCAGATGTAAAAATAGCTGTAGCACACGGAAAAACATCCGCACAAGTGCTCGACAAAACAATGAACGACTTCTATGACGGAAAGTTCTCTCTCCTCCTGACAACATCCATAATAGAAAGCGGCATAGACATACCATTTGCAAACACCATCATCGTATACAATGCAGATACATTCGGGCTTGCACAGCTGTACCAACTAAAAGGCCGGGTCGGGAGAAGTACTAGTCAGGGATATGCGTATTTAATTCTTTCAGAGAAAGCCAAAATGAATTCTCCCGGGCTCAAGCGTCTCGAAACATTGAAATCACTTAATAGCATAGGATCAGGTTTCTCCCTATCATTACAAGACATGGATATGAGGGGCTTTGGTAACTTAGTTGGGGAAGAGCAATCCGGCAATATAAAAGAAGTAGGCGTAGAACTCTACCACCGCATGTTAGAAGAGGCTATTGAGACGTGCAAAATGGCCAAAGACACCTCGGGTAATTGTCTTAACGTTAAGGTTGACATAAACGCGAACGTGAGAATTCCCGAATCGTACATACGGGAGCTTGATCTCCGAATGCAAATGTACAAAAAAATGAGTAGCCTCAAGACTCCTGAGGAAATACAACACATCGTCACAGAGCTAGAAGACAGGTTTGGGCCACCCCCACGCGAGGTGAAGAACCTTCTAGACGTACTACACATAAAACATCTATGCTCACGAATAGGCATTTCAGAGGTGACACACTTCAAGAACCACATCACACTGCACATGACGCGTAACTTTGTCAAAGAAGATGCATTACTCAAACATTTTGTGTTTAATGCCGGCATATTCACTATACAGGGCAATAGCGTCCGAATGGTTGTGCCAGGAGTCCATGCACGAAATGTGACACAGTACATAGTATCCAGACTGTCACATATGTGTAGCCTCATCGGCGGCCAAACATAATCCTTCTCATGCCGCAAATTTAGCACGCCGTTCTTTTCCATAAGACTCTTTACACAGAAAAAACGTCGTTGTGTCCCCGCCTGCTATTGTCATTATGAAGGCACCCTATAGTCAGCAGCATATCTTTTAAAACAGTGCCGACACCCATAGCAGGTTTTATACCAGTCCCTCACTCAGCAGATCATAACAAGCATTAACCAT
>NZ_JAQLOH010000024.1 GCF_028204095.1 Candidatus Anaplasma sp. TIGMIC | reverse complement strand
ATCGTTTGATCCCAGCTGGCCTTCGCCAGTTCCTTTGTCTTTTTTTGGGTCTGGTATAGTAAGGTCCTAAGCTGTATGTTTATGTATCCCAGATGGGTCCTGCGCATGCCTTCTAAGCAAAATTTCGTATACGCTGTGTTTAAGGTATCTTCTATTTGTTTAAACCCACGGCATTCCGGGGTCTTACTTGCGTACCCAAAGGATATCAATTTTTGGCGTGCTTCTTTCGCAATCAGCATGCCTTCAAATATATTGATAGAAGTTAGTAGGTGTGCATCGGTAAGGCCAGGACGCTCTTCCAGAGCCTTATATTCCCTCATATCAGCATAGTGTTCAATGGCGTTAATATAGAACTTAGCCACAGCTTCCATCACAACCATGTGCGGGAATGGAGTAAAAGTTTCATGGGTCTTGTACCATTTGATTTTACTTAGCACATCTTTCATGTAATACAGGGTACCGCTGACAGCGTCTACGCGAAGCCTCGGTGGAGTACGGGGACTAATCATTTTTGACAGAATTAATGCACCCTTAAGAGAATTCCTGATTGCGTTGTCTATGTCTCTAAATTCATTCCACTCGCCGGGTAGTATACTGATGTACCCCATTATGCGTGCTGCCCTTTGTGCGCAATCTATGGCGCTAGCACACTGTTGACTAACCTCATCAGCAGCAGTGTTACTTGTAGAATTCTGTAATATGTTAATGGCCTCAACAGCGGATATTATTGCCCGTTGCATTATGCGATACTTCTCATCATCATGGCCACTGTCCTGTATAGCCATACACAGCGATCCATAAATTTTGTAGCACTCTACTATGTACTCCGGGTGATCGATTGCTCCTTCATGAAGCGCCTTTTTCAATCTTGCTCTGTCAAATAATTTCGCAGATGCCATATATGCACACTGAAGGTGGCTAGAATATGGCTGACTTCTAAACGTGACATCTGCTTTCATCGTGGATTGAAACAAGTCCTTGAGAGACAGGAATACTCTATCATTTCCTGCATAGCGGTCCTTTCGATTTAGTACGTCGTTTATGCCTTCTCTTTTGTTGAGCATCAGCTCTATGTACATAGAAACACCCCCTCCCTAGCACGATTTTTATCTTTGTAATACGAATTGTACTCTGTGTTTACCATACAGTATGGATTGTATTCTTTATCAACGAACCATCTTCCCGTTATCGATCTCTATGAATGGAATACTCCTACTGGTTAAAATTCCTCTTGATCTTTCCTCAGACATGCACACAGCTACAACGCTGGATACAACCATTACGCCACGACCTTTTCCAACATCGCGTCTTATAGCAGTTTCGTAACAGCAACCTTCCTCGTAGCTAGCGCTACGCAACGGAGCTGAACCATAGTATTGGGCATTTTTGCGGAGGACCATTCCTTCACCTTCGATTGGTACCACGTTTCTGCAATCAACGCCAGATGCATCCAATGCTACACCAGTTTTTTCCAAAACGCAATTTGTATTTAGGATATAACGGCAGTTTTTGGACGAAGCGTTCGGTGATACCACAAACCGCGATTTAGAATGGCATTTATGATTTTTATTAGACGCCGGTTTTCTATCTGTCTTTCCATACTTATCACGTTGTAATTGTGAAATTTGGCGTTTTCTCTGAACATCAGCAATTGCTTTGTTTCTGTACGTAACAAGCCCTCCTAAAGCGCAGATGCCTTCTTCGCAGCATCCCATAGAAGGTATATTTTTTATTGAGCTACTAATGTGATGATTACTAGAACATCCATTCATGTATCGTTCAATAATGACAGCATGACGCTCACCACAGAATCTTAAGCATCTAGCAAAAGTATTTTCTGACACGATCCCATCACGGCAGCTGTTTAGCAGAAAATCCAGCTCAGTATCCCCACCGTCATGTACAGTGCACAAAGCCTCTATGATGTTGTCAATTCTGCAATGTTGTAACGAGTATTTTGCGCAATTTGTGAATTCTGTGTCTTTACATGAGTTCCCAATAAGCAATGTTAGCATACGTGGAACCATGGCACCCTGAAAGGAGGGCCTTTCGCACGACCTACTACCAGATGCTATACTTCGCAATCGCTTTCTTGCGTGTGACTGTGATAAAATACTATTTGCAAAAATATCCAAGACTTTCTGCAATCCATAATCGCCGTGCGCGCCTATGACCACCAAGTTTGTACATACCAAATCAAGTGCATTCAAATCGTGCTGTGAGCACAGAGCGATAATCAGTGCAGGGTGTACAGCAAATTTTGCGTCAGCACCGAAAATCCTGTGAATTCTAGTTAACGCACCTTTGATACCAGCACGACTGTTTTTAGAGCCCCACCATCCAGCAGATAGGACCTCATATGTTAGGAACACGTCCGGTCTCACAACACTAACAACGCTACTACGAGATTCGTTGTGCCCCGACGCATTACTACCGGTTTCTTTCGCAATGCAGTTTGCTACTATCGGCAGCAGCTTTTCAAGGTTTCGTATCCCACTTCTCAGGCTTTTCAAGGACTCTGAAACTTCCTGTGTCTCGGGTAATGCATTTAGCATATCTATTGCAGATTCAGCCTGAATGTCGCTTATGATCATACGACAAGAAGCATCGAGAATATCGGCATAAGACTGCTTTTTGAGCGCTACTCTAGCCAGCTCTATGTTGTTTATGCACGATGTGGACAACTCTTCTACAGCGCCTACCACATGATGGTCATTAACGCCGTGTGATTTCAATAGTGCCGGTAGATCAGCAACGTGCTGCGTTACCTCCTCTAGAGTGTTACGCACATTTTCTTGTCGACGCTTTTTATTAGTGCGGACACAGAACCTATACAAAGCAGATATTGGGTAAAAGATCCACCTAAAAAACGCTTTAACATGCTCCATCACCACCATACAAAATTTCCTAAACCCTCTCTTTTTTTCTTGTGGTTCAGTTTCAACAAAATCCAAATCACAATGTGGAGGCAACTTTTCATCGAGACTTGTATTTTTGCTGTGGATGAGATCGTATTCACCCTTTGATAGTTCACCAGGTAGCAGGGGAATACACGATGCAGAGTCCCAAATAGTTTCGTCTCTTGTCTTGTAATCACCGTCAATACTACACATTGCGCGGGTAATTAACGTTGATGCTTTGTTTAAGGGTGATGTTGCATCTTCTTCGTCACTACGGCTCGTAATACCTTCTTCTTCGTTAATGCATGCAATATCTTCTTGCACCTTTATACTTTTCACTGTTCTACATATGTCCTCAAGAGCTGCAGCGGTGGTAACACATTCTGATATGTTAATACCATGTGAGATAAAAGACGCTGTCATTATCCTTAAATTGTTTGAAAGCTGCAGAAGCACAGCTTTAGTCACGCAGAACAGATCCTTCTTACCTGCATCCATGACAGCTATACTCGCTTCATATAAGTTCAATGCCTGCATCTCGCTATGGGTAAGATCAATACATGAAGCAACACCGACCTCTTTCTGAAGTGAACATAATTTAATATGCTCCAGCAAAGCATTCTCAAGGGCCTTACACGCATATATTGCGATGTTAAAATGCACATTATGACGTAGCGTATCTATATCTACGGGTTCGCACTCATCTTCATGCAAGATGTCGTACAGTGCACACAAACATTCATGAACAGACCTATATGCGACAGGTGCAACCGCATGCTTTCCAATCACATCCGAGTTTATATCTAGGTGCTGCAATGCTCTGGTAGCATGTAAGAGGTGCTCTTTGGCGCTATCACTAGAAGCATAATCTCTTTCTTCACATTTAGAATTGTCGAAAGCATGGCTGAGGACATCTAAAAGTCTCTTACAGCTTTTTATGCTATCCAACAGAGCCAGAGGAGCTGCAGGCAGAACACTTTTGTAATAACTACCACACATCTTATCCATAGCTGCAGCAATACTGGAAACTGCAGCATTTAATATGCTGCGATTCACAGATGTTACCACAAGAGATCGAGCGCGTGCCAGAGATGAGAAAGCCTTCTCTGTGTCGCGAAGCGCTTGTTCAGCGTACGTACCTGCGCATTCGCAAAGCATTTCGCGCAGCTCTTCGATGCTATTTTCTGCACACTGCAGTAACTCTTTTGCGTGCACCTGTACCTTTCCTAGGCTTTTTCTGTCATCCGGTTTCTCATCCACACAGTCTTCAGAAGGCGAAAAGAGGCCAAGTTCACCTATTTTTTCCCGGGGTAATTGGGTCGAGTCATCTATTAAGTAACTCTCCTTTAGTATCAGCTCTATTTTGCCGAGAACTTCATGCATATGTGAGCGTATATGCCTGTTCCTTAGGGAAGATAGAGAGTTCTTTTCCTCCCGAATGTGAGCAACAATACGCAGAACGCTTTTGTAGCGTATGTTCAGTACATAAGGCGCAGACTTCGAATCTAGATCTTCACAATCGGAATCAGAGCGTAATTCGTGGCGCAATACTGTCAGTAAGCGCTGAGCATCGTCCAGTACCGCCTCATTGACTGTGCAACCTTCTCTAATCTTGTTCGATGCACTATATAGCGAACTCAGTGCTTCTTTCACATTAAAAAGAAAAGCTGGCGCAAGTAACGAAGGAGAATCGTCATCATCCTCGTGATGAGTTCTGATAATGAAGTCTAAAAACTCGCATGCCTGATTCAGATTGCGCTCAACCGCTACCACGCGACCCTTTCTAAGATCGCTTTCAAACGACGTGGATACGGTAGGGTTGAGTATTTCATAGCTTTGTACGCTATCACAAGATGCAGCTTCCCCATTCGATGATGACTTTGCTAGAGCATGCTCTTTGTGTCCTTCAGTAATAGACGGACAAGTACTCTCAGTTTCTTGTTCAATTGGTTCTATGTCACCGTCGGAGCTTATGAGGCTTTCTGTACATGATGTAACTATCTGCGGATCTACGGTATCTGGTTCAGGATTGTCCGCATCGAGCGCCATTTCTGTATCTCCCGAGAGCGGTACACACACATCGGCATTAGGCGTAATATCAGATATTTCTGCCTGCGCCATTGAGTTCAAGGTTGACGCCACGGTCTTGAAAATCAGAAGTGCCACATCGCTGTTCAAATACCCCGCATCACGCTTTGTTTTCTGTAGCCTTCCCACGGCATCACGTAACAACAGTCTTTTCTCGGAAGATGGCGATGTTTGGTATTCTTCCATGAGCAAAGTTGTCATGCACAGAACATTTGACAAGGCCTTCAGTAGCTCCCAAGTTTTTGGACACATTCCAAGAATAGAAGTTAGCGAATATCCATCTTGAAAATCGGAAAGTAGAGACGGATGCAGAAGAGTTACAGTATCTGCGGGAATACCGAGTAAGTACTGAGCATTAGACTCCAGTAGGCGAAGCGCCAACGAGAATGAGTTGTTATCATGCTGATCAGACGCATATTCGCACCTCATGGTGTTTGCGATGTGCGAGTGTATACCACTATCCGCATCATCACCTGCAAAGGTTATTAAATGTACTGCATCATCAGCCTCTGTGCCGCCAGCTTCTGGTAGGCTTGGTCGAAGTACCGATAAGCTATCACACAATGAGTACATGTCACATACACATTGCCTGAGAATCAAATAAGCCGTACTATCTGCTCCCAAGGCGTGCTTGGATACCGACATTGCCTGTCTTAACATTTTCTGTGCTATGGCAAAGCACTCATCCAGGCCTTCATTAGCCAACTTCACTATACAGCCTTCAACCAGAATTCTGGCGTGCAGAACACGCACATCTGCCTTACACTGATTTGTGTTATCTACAAAAAACCTGTCCACCAGGAGCAGACGATCTAAAATTTTACTAACTTCTAAACTGTGCCTCTCCACATCAACTTTGCTAACTGCAGGCAAAGACTGCACTAAAGACACTGACAGCTTATACGCTTCATAAAGCTCTTTATGAGCACTGGGAAATATTCCACTGCTAAGCACGGAATATGTTTTTCTTGCAATCTTCGAGATGACCTTTGCAATGGCGGTTTTGTCAATCGTCGATACATAAGACAACTCCGAAATACACAGGAAGCCTGTATCCTCTTTCAGGCTACGTATCAATAGGTCGTCCCTCCCGTTATTTGTGCCCTTTACGGAGTAGTAAGCTTTGTGTACCAGCCGCTGGAGATTCACAACATTATCCAGAATCTCTCTGGTTTTCACACGCTCATCATCTACAATTTTCACCTTCTTCGAGCCCTCTTTGGGCAAACCGTGGTTGGCTTCACAGGTTACCTTAGTAGCGGGCTGCCTCTTATTAGCATGTTCCATAAGTTTCTTTAATGACATGCTTGCGTTTTGGAGATTGGCCTTATGTTTGCTGCAGTAGTTGCCACGCGATGCGGACTCCATGACCTGGTCCAGCTCTTCAAGTATGGGTAATAATCTGAAATTTTCCGCCCATGAGGTAATACTCCCTGCGTGCGTTACGCTCTTTTCCAAAAAAGACACCATATCAGCAACAAGACCGAACATGGAGGAGTCTTCAGCCCATTCTAGAATGTCCCTTAGTGAAACACTTAGTTCTGAGATTGCGAATAAGATGTCTGCTTCTTCATGAAACGTAAGACTTGGCCTGCGAGTTTCTGTGCCGCTATTTACGTTACCTACTGTGAGATGTTCTTCTTGCTGCAGCGCTTCGGTAATAAGCTTCCTGGCACTATGTATCAAGTCATTAAGAGAGCCAGCGCCTGCAAGAGAACGCTTGTATTTTTTTATGGCAGCTTCATCAGTGACTCTGCGATTTAAAAACTTCTGAAGTGCAATCTTTGTGTATACAGCAGTGCGACTTGGGGCAATTCTACCATGTACTGCGTCATTTAACGTCCTACGCATTCTTAGCTGCAGCTGCATTACAGCGCCACTACTCAAGTTTTTTGAATCAACAGCTTCTAGAATCCTTACGAGACGCAAAAGATCTTCATCACTCTTCGAAGCTGCAGGAGTATTTTCAGAATCACCTACTATGTCGGGTAGATGCCAGTAAAGCGTTTCTGCTGCATCGTAAACCTGATCTCTTTCGCGCTTGTCGAGTGTATACATATTTATCTCATTTGGGTACGAAAAGCCATGACACAAAATTCAGCGAATGCACAGTTTCAGTAGCAAACTCAAAGCAACAATGGGTACATTACACCCTTGCATATGTCAGCGCAAGACCTCAAGTCGTACTTTTGCAGTACAAGCTAAGTTCCTGGTTAACCTTGTAATTTCAACGTAACAAGGAATTCGAAATATTACGTCGCTAGCTGCCGGTAGTTTACCTGTCAACGATCAGAAGGTCAACATTGAGTGCAGTTGCTTACCATCACATTTGGAAGAGATTCACTCCAAAAAATTGCGTGTTTTACCAGTTTTTCTAAAACCACGTTTGCCTTGAACATAAGCTTTGGTCTTGAGTGCAGGCGGGATATCAATTTATAATGCTGACAGCAATTCTCTCAGACGCCTTAGCTTAGTGTACGTGTTAGCGGATCTGAGAGCGTTAACCACACGCAACGCATGACCTGAATGTAACAACACGGAAAACCACCGATCCTACAAGTATAGCACATTAATAGAATCAGTTGTTCTTATTAGCAGTTATCCGCAAGATAAGGCGCACTAGCCAGCGCATAAATCTTCATTAAGTGATTACGAGCTGAAGAGTACGATCAAATAGTGGCAAGACATGAAGTCTGGGTTCATTTTTGTGATTTCTTCTCGTGATATGGTGGTAACTGCGGTCAAGCAGTCCCACTTTCTGTGCTTAACAATGATGCACGATCTGCTCATCTGAGAACTATGTCTGGATTGCGGTGGTTTGTACACAAATGTGTGATGAGAGTAATGCGTGCTGAATTTGCAGTTCGACCATAATTACACAGCCTGTCGTCGTGGTTAGCAGCATAGACATGCGCTTCATTGCTCCTTGTGCCATTATGCTTTGGTACTGCTGTACAATATGTGGTCTACATACCTAAGCTGATTTTTAGTGTACGCAGTGATAAGTCCAAATTATGGTGACGCATTTGTAACAAGTGCCCACGAATAGTGAGCAGAGCACATGCTACACAAGGTTTAGATATAAAAAACTGTAGTGCAGCGCAGTCTTCGAATAAGTGTAGTGTGTAGCGAAATTCCCCTGGGCTGCGCACGCGTAGGTATACAGCATCTTTTTGTTCGCCTGATCTTTGTGTGCTGTCGCTCTGCTACCTGGTTTTCATCAATAATTGGTTGGTAAATCAGTTGTGATAAGTTGTACAATGGCCGTGTTTGTCTGTTTGACATGCACAAAATATGTGGTAGAATCGGCTTTTCTTTTAGATATATTCGGTCGATGTATGTCCGGCGTTGAGGGTTACGGGCTTACCGTCACGGATGGCGCGGTAAGCAAGATAAAGTCTGTTCTTGAAACGGAAGAGCGTCCTTCTTTGCTTAGGTTATCTGTTCAGGGCGGTGGCTGTGCTGGTTTTAAGTACGAGTTTACGACTGAGAGTATCAGTGATGTTGTTGCCGGTGGAAGTGGGCAAATGTCTGCTTACGATGGATTCGATGACGAAGATATGGATGATGAGGAGGATGAGGAAGATGAGGAGGACATTGACGAAGTCAGTGGAGGCTCTGATCTTGTGCTTTCTGACAATGCAGGTGTTCCGATCCTTCTGATTGATCGCTATTCTAAGAAGTTTCTAGAGAATTCTACCATAGACTATGTGGAAGACATGAATGGCTCACGGTTTGTAGTGAGTAATCCTAGTGTGAGGTTTGGTTGTGGCTGTGGGAACAGTTTTTCGCTCTGAGAAGTCCCCTGTTAGTTCTGCGCGTGGGGGTAAGAAGAATACTTTTCTAGAGATATTTAAGGTGGTGCTCTTCGCGGTACTGTCTGTGGGTTTGTTTCGTAGCTTTGTAATAGAGCCGTTTCACATACCTTCTGGGTCCATGAAGAGCACGCTCTTAGTGGGAGATTACATATTCGTTGCCAAATATCCGTACGGTTATGGAAGGTACTCCACGGTTCTGTCTCCAATTCTATCGAAGTTATCTTTCTTGAATCTCGAAGGCAGAGTTTGGTACTCGCCTCCGCAGGCTGGTGATGTTGTAGTGTTTAGGCTTCCGTCCGACCCTAGATCCAGTTATGTAAAAAGGGTGATAGGCCTACCAGGTGATAGTGTGCAGATGAGAAATGGGCACTTGTACATAAACGGTAAGAAGATGCACTACAAAGCAGTCGATGATTTTGTAGAGGGTGGCAAGGTTGTGAAGCGCTACGTTGAGACTTTGTACAATGGGAAGTCGTATGAAGTCCTTGATGAGCGCGAAAACAGCTCGCTTGACAACACTCCGGTTTATAAGGTGCCGGAGGGTCACATTTTTGTTTTGGGTGATAATAGGGATGATTCGCGGGATAGTCGTTTCGTGACTGAGGTTGGTAACATACCTATAGATAACATAGTTGGTAAGGCGCTGGTAGTTGCGCTTTCATTCAAAGGTAGTGGCGGGTGGCTGCCGTTTCAGGTCAGGACTGACAGGATCTTTCATAAGGTAAGGTGAAATGAAATTATGTGTGCGCCTTAGGAAGATATGTGGTTTCGTATGCTCGGTGGTGCATGGGTTCTACCTAACACTGGCTGCAATGTTTCAGCCAAAGGTTACACTAAGTTATCCGCATGAGAAAGGGCCTTTAAGTACCAGGTTTCGTGGTGAGCATGCGCTGCGTAGGTATGAGAGTGGCGAGGAGAGATGCATAGCTTGTAAGCTATGTGAGGCTATTTGTCCCGCGCAAGCCATAACTATAGAGGCGTCTGAGAGAAGCGATGGCAGTCGCAGAACCACCAGGTACGATATAGATATGACCAAATGCATATATTGCGGGTTCTGCCAGGAGGCTTGTCCCGTTGATGCTATTGTAGAGGGTCCGAATTTTGAATACGCCACTGAGACTAGGGAGGAGTTGATGTACAACAAGCAGAAACTCTTGTCCAATGGTGATATCTGGGAAGACGCGCTAAGATATAGAATAAGGAAGAATCAGCCGTACTATTAGTTTCCGGTCCGGCAGGAGCTATTTTAGGTGTTTCTGTTGTTGAAGAAAATATGGTTGATTTGGGTGTCTTGTGGCACCACTTAGTGTGGTGATTGTGTGCTTTGTTTAATGGTGAAAGATCTTTCTATAGTGGGATGAGGCGAGACTGCCCTATTGTTTTGTGATGTTTCTCCGCCATATAGGGGTTGTGTTATCCGAAAATTCATTTGTTTGCTGTGGCATGGATATGGGCATGCTGATCTTTTGGATCAATGTGTCGGACATATTGCAAGTCTTCATGTGTGCTGAATAGTATGGAGCTTTGTCGTGCCTGCGCAAAAGTGACTGTACGTTGTGTACCGACCTCGGTATTTCTTATAACCAGTCCTCAAATACAGCTCTGACAACAGTAAGTTCTGTGCGCTTTGTCTAAGCATTGTGGATGCTGTGTTTGTTTATAACCCGTGGTAAATATTGTAGCCTGCAGTAGGTGGGGTTTACGTAGAGGTGATGCGGGAGAGAGTTTGTTAAAAGTCACTCAATTACTGTTGGGCCTTGCACTTCAATCAGTATTACGAATGTCTTAGTTATACTCGCGAAGACAAAGCTGTGTCTCACTTGTTATTTGTGGAATATAGTCTGCATCTTGTATGCAGTTCAAGACTATTAATGGCTGCAATGTTTTGAGAATGTTGTGAATTTGGAAGGAAGGAGAGAATGCCCCTGCAATGTGAAATGGTGCTCATAGTATAAACCGGTTACAGAGCACTATATTTGTGCCGGGTAAGTGTATGATTTCGGATCTACTCATTACCGGAATCTGTCTGTATCCATTGTTCGAAAAGATTGTTAAGAGAGCCCTTTTGCTAAGGGTGATAACCGTTGGTAGCATATGGCTAATGCCGTCATCCAGTATATTATTGTGCCCATAAGCTATGACCCTACAAAAACAACTTTCTGGATTGCGCATGCCTATGGGAACAAGTCATGGGTGACAAACATATTGCTATGTTTCTTCTATTCGGAATTTGTACGTATAAAAATTCCGGTTTCATTGCTGTCATGAACCTGAGTATACCCGGGGATAGATGGCATGCTTTCGCATATGGAATAGGTCAATGTATGCAACAGCGTCTGTTTCTTTATGAAATCTTCCCACCTAGAAATTGCTTTATAGGTTCCGTGATCGGTAGTGTAGATCACGGCTTCTGTGAGGCTTAGCATGTCCAGTTCGCATTGTTTGCGACCTTGCTGAAGGAGCCTAATAATGTCTCTGGCAGTACCCTCGAGAAGTAGATCCTCGGTGAGATCAGGGCAGATGGTGACAACTCCTATGGGCAATCCGTTAGAGACTATAGGACATGAATACTTGTCATTTACCTTGAGACTTACAGAAAACTCTTCTGGATGAATTATGTAATGCTCACCCTCAGCATCTCCGAGTAGCAAATCGCCGTTACTTAGGGTAGTCCAAGTTTTGGACTGTACAAGAGGTATGATGCGCTTTACTTTTTCTGGGATTCTCTTGCCCAACAGTGGGAAATTTAGTTGAAGACCAAAGGACGCAACGTCGTCGAGATCATTAGATATGGTAAGCTCTTTGATATTTACCTCACTCAGTATGACCTCTTTGTATTCCATTGGTAGATCCGACAGGGCTTCACCGCCGTTTTTATGCGGATACAAGGTCATTTTGCTTAGGGGTTGCCTTATGCGTATATTGTGTGCATTTCTCAAAGACAGGACGTCGCTACATATGTCCATAACCAGCTTCATGTTTTCGTGATTTGCTATATGCAGCTGTGAAACTTGAAGAGCGTCTCTATCTGGAAAGTCTGATAGGTGAACTGATTCTTCCCTTTTAAAGTCAAGCCCCGACCATATTGCCTCTGCAGTAAACGGGAGAAAAGGGGCCATAACCCTTATAAAATAGTACAGTACCGTATATAGAGTGTTGTACGCGTCGAACTTGTCTTGTGTTTTTTCAGAGGACCAGAATCGCTCACGACAACGTCGTATATACCAGTTGTTCAGTTTGTAGGAAAAATTTGTTATTGCGAAACATGCAAGCTTTAGATCATAGGGATCTTCACCTGTGTCAGATTCCATTGCACTCAAAACGTCTTTTACTAGGCACGTACATTCGTAAAGTATGTACTGGTCCATTATGTTGTTCAGTCCATTGAGAGAATCAAGCAAGCAGCCTGAAATCTGATCAGCATTTGCGTATACCGTAAAGAAACTATAGCTGTTCCATATTGGCTTTATAACGCTCTTAAGGACGTCTCGTATTATCTCGCCATCTTTGTCCATCAAAAGATCTCTACCAATTGCCACTGAATTAGAGAGCATCATAAACCTGACGGCATCGGCACCGTACTTTTCAAACATAGACATAGGATCAGGGTAGTTATTTAGGCGCTTTGAAAGCTTCTGTCCCTGTGTATCAAGTACCACGCCATGGCATATGCAGTTTTTAAATGGCTGCTTGTCAAAAATGCCTGTAGAAAGAACAAACAACGTGTAAAACCACCCGCGGGTTTGTGCTATGTACTCTGTTATAAAGTCAGCTGGGAAGTTTTTTTCAAACTCATGCTTGTTTTCAAATGGATAGTGGACTTGCGCGTAAGGCATTGAACCAGACTCAAACCAGCAATCCAATACATCTGGTACTCTCCTCATCATAGATTTTCCTGTAGGATCATCAGGATTAGGGCGCACCAGTTTGTCTATGTACGGTCTATGTAAATCCTCCACAGGTCCAAAGTCATCTTCTAGTGCCCGGACGTCAGCAAACACCTTTTTTATTGACCCATAGACGTCAATTCTTGGGTACTTTGGATCATCGGATTTCCACACCGGCACAGGAGCTCCCCAAAATCGGTTCCTTGAAATTGACCAATCCCGTATTCCTTCAAGCCATTTGCCAAATTGCCCATCCTGGACGTGATTAGGAATCCAATTCACCTCCGAGTTCAACTCAAGCATGCGTTCCTTGAGTTTTGTTACTTCAACGTACCAGGATGACATAGCCCTGTAAATTAGCGGAGTATCTGTCCGCCAGCAGTGAGGGTAATTATGAAGATACTGCCCTGTTTCAAACCAAGAGCCGCTATTCTTCAGATATTTAATTATGTTGTCGTTAGAATCTAGCACATGGCATCCAGCAAAATCCGTTACAACTTCAGTGTAATTGCCTGAGTCATCTATTGGACAAATCACCGACAGCAACTTAGAAGCTCCGCCGTCTAGGACGGGCACTTGATTTTTTTGGCACAGTATAAAGTCGTCTTCACCGAATCCGGGCGCAATGTGCACTATCCCTGTTCCTGTGTCTTCAGTTACAAATTCGGCGCTAAGAACTTTGAACGCATTTACGCTGTCTGCAAAATACGGGAACAGGGGCTTGTATTCAAGAGAGATAAGCTCTGAGCTCTGGATCCTGCAGATGTCTTCGTATTGCAGGTCTGCATTTTTGCAGTAACACTTAAAGTGTTCGAAGTATCCTTCGCTAAAAATCAGCATTTCACTTCCAAGGGAAGCGCATACGTAGAGCATATCTGAGTTTACTGCCAATGCTAAATTAGCAACAAGTGTCCAAGGCGTTGTCGTCCACGCAAGTAGTTTGCACGATGCCACGCCATTAGGAGCAAAGTGAGGCTTTTCTAGCAGTTCGAACTTTGCTACCACAGTTTTGCTAGTTTTTTCCCTGTATGCGTTATCTAGCTTGGTTTCAAAGTTCGACAAGGGAGTTTGGCACGCCCAGCTATAAGGTACTACCCTCAGAGATTCATACACCAGTCCTCTTTTCCATAGCTCGTGAAATGCCCACATAACGGACTCTACATAGCTTTCATCCATGGTTTTATAACCATTTTCGAAGTCCACCCACCGAGCCTGCCTAGTTACGTAGTCTTTCCATTGTTTTGTGAACCTCAGTATGGATGTGCGACAGTGATCATTGAATTTGTCTATTCCAAAGTTTTCGATATTGGCTTTTCCGGAAACGTTGAGTTCCTTTTCGCTCAGCATCTCTACGGGTAACCCGTGGCAGTCCCAGCCAAATCTCCTTTCAACCCGGAAACCTCGCATGGTTTTGTACCGTGCAACGGAGTCCTTTATAAATCCTGTCAATAGATGACCGTAGTGCGGTAGTCCATTGGCAAACGGTGGCCCATCATAGAAAACAAAACATTTTTCCTTCGATCTGTTCGACACGGATTTTTCGAAAATCTTCGCATCGTTCCAGTAACGAAGCACTTCGTGCTCTATAGAAGGAAAGTCAGGATTCCCGCTGGTACTGGGGTAGCATTTCATTATGTCTCGACAACAGGCTACAAACCTGTGAGTCTACATAAACTCGTCGATGCTGGAAAGATATTTTTACCTATGATAGGGAATGGAGTTCGTGTCTCAGTCAATGTAAAACTTATGAGGTTTTATTTCATTCGATCATCAGCATAAGTATCTATAAAAGAAGGTAATATACAGTAAGTTAGATATGCATCTATTATGTAAAGAATTAATTTATTACGGCATCCATTGCGCCTATTTTATCGATTACAGCAGGCTCATAGTATAGTAATCTAAAAGTATTACTTGAAATATGTGCTGTAACGTAACTTTGCACACTAATCCTATAGGCAGCAAATTTGATTTTTGAAAAAGTTACACGGACGCGATAGCTATAGTTTGTGGAAACCAGGTCGTATGTGTATCATTATGGACTTTTTACCCATTAGGAAGTTGTATGACAGTTAAAGAAGGTGATCTTGCACCGGGATTTTCCAAGGATGATGGTCACGATTGTGGGAAGGTTCTTTCGTCTTATTTCGGTAGCAAGAACGTTGTACTATATTTTTACCCAAAAGATGATACTCCGGGCTGCACTAAGGAAGCGGAAAACTTTCGCGATATGTACCCAGAGTTTGTTGGTCTAAATACCGCTATAGTTGGTGTGTCTAAAGATAGCATTTCTTCGCACGAAAATTTCAAGAAGAAATATGATCTGCCATTTGAACTAATTGCGGACACAGAAGCAACTTTGGCTAAGGCATACGGTGTCTGGGTAGAGAAAAGTATGTTTGGGAAGAGCTATATGGGAATAGAGAGGTCTACCTTCCTTGTTGATAGCAGTGGAAGCATACGCAAAATATGGAGAAACGTGAAGGTTCACGGCCACGCAGATGAGGTGTTTAGGGCCGTTAAGGACCTATAGTTACCTAGAAGGGCATGATGACTTTGAAGAAGAAGCACGTCAAGATTAGGCTATACCATTCAGAAGGGCTGCTCGATTCGGGTGCAGAGGTTGTATTAAACTCCGACAAGGCGCATTATGTGAGAGATGTGATGAGAGCGAAGACATCCGATCCAGTCGTTCTTTTTGATGGTGTTCAGGGTGATTGGTTCTGCGTGATTTCTAAAATCTCCTCAAGGTATGTAAAGGTACGAGTAGAGACTCTTGTTAGGGAATACGTGGCCTCCAGGGAGCTTACTCTATTTATAAGTCTTGTGAAGAAGGAGGCCATGCGCAACGTGGTGCGCCAAGCTACCGAAATGGGAGTGACCCTTATTCAGCTTATTCGCACGGAGTACTCCGCTGCAGGCCAGATGAGTACTGATAAGTTACGCACTTGGGCGATTGAGGCTGCTGAACAGTGTGGACGACATGATATTCCTGTTATACCACCGGTTATGGCATTTCGAGAATTACACACCTTGGGTAAGAAGCTAATACTGTGTGATGAGACGGGAGGTGGTCAAGTGCCCGGCAAATTGCTTCATGGTAAAAGTAATGTGGGCGTTATAATAGGCCCGGAAGGGGGCTTTTCTCGTGATGAGCTTGATTATGCCGCAACGTTTAGTGAGAGCATGAGTTTGGGGAGCAGAGTACTTAGAGTGGATACCGCAGTTGTTGCGGCACTTGCGTATGTGAATGAATACTGTAACTTCACTGAAGAGTAGGTTTGCGGCAGCTGCGCAGGTGGAGATTACATATCCAGCGTCTTTTGGTATTATGAGGCTCTGGATATGAGAGAGATTATCCTGGATTAAGACACTGTGTAAGCGGGAGAAATTTTCTGCTATACATTTTGGCATGTTTGTCGGCACCACAGGCGCTAGGTTATTTGCTATTGAAGAACACGAGATAGATGCTTGTAAAATTATGCGGGATAGTACTGTATACCTGTAGCTGAGTTCAATTAATGATAGAAAAAGGCGTCTTGTGCGTGCTACAATGAGGCGGTGCTATGTGCACTGAGTTATGGTGCTGTCGGGCTTTGTCTCCATCTTGCCCGCGCCGCGTGTGTGAAAACTCCTGAGCTACTGGGGTTTAAGAGGTTTATTACTCTTGTTCCTGGTTGGATATACGTAGTTCATTGTAGTGTGTGTTTTCGATGACTAAGTTGTGTTTGAATTTGTGCTGTGACGACGACTCCGAGGAGCACAAGCAGTCGTTGCCACAGGTTTTGTCGCTGCACCCCCGGCTTAAGAGTGATGTTGCGGGGTCCATTCTGCTAAAGGAAGACGGTCACCTTAGGCTATGCGATGACCTTGTGTTTCGTGTGTCGGACGCGAACTTTGTTGTACCAGGTGTTGGGCTTGATCCAGATGGGCAAATCGGTAAGCCGCGCTTGATTTTAGATACTGATGTAGATCCGGTGCTGGGTAGGCTATTTTCTAAATATTCAGACGTCGTAAAGTTGCACAAGATTAGCATACAGGGCGGCAATCTGAGATGCTCTGTTAAGCTTGTGTTTAGTGAAGCAGGAAGTCTTGCAAGGGTCTTATGTTTTGTCAGAGACGTGCTGAAACGTGGCGCGTGTGATGTGGGCAATCAGCGCGGTGTTCCAAGGAAAGCCAGTGGCCTGGTGCAAGATCTTCTTGATGCCTGCTACGACTTCTTCTGTTCCTATATCACCTTCTACGCGTTCCGTGTAGTGGACGCGGTACGTTTGGTTACGAATGACAAAGATCATCAGTGGGATGTGGATGCAAAGTTTTTTATACGCAGCATTGACGGTCGTTCATTGCTTTATGACGAAGCCAGCGCAAGAGTGCTGACGTTTTTGCATGAGCACAGGGCTGTGGTTCGCAGTATGGAGTCCAGAAGTAACGAGAGGTTTGTTGCAGCTGTACTCAAGTCTATTGCTGCGCTGGCGAACGATGTGAGAAATCACGTGTTAAGTGACAGGTCTGTTGCAGAACATTCACACAGAAATGTAGTAGCAGCGTACTCTGCGGGTAGAGTCGGCCTTGCAGAGAGCGTCATAAACTGCATAAAGCGGGGTGAGATTGCTTCGTCGTCTGCGTTAGTGAAGGAAGCGGTTGAGATACTGGCGATTTTCCAAGGCTTTACGGGTAGTAGGGTCTATGGGCGTGAGCCTGATCCCACAGTGCCTAATGCGCTTATGGATGACTTGTGGTACCTTACAGCCCGCTACCGTTTTTTGTGGATGGATGTAGATAATGGATTATCAGATGATGATTTGTTTCATAATCTCCTTGTCGACAGTGTGTATGATCAAGAAGGACGTGCTCTTGTCTTGTCATGTGGAGCTAAAGGTGTAACTACCTTGGAAGATGTAAGGGAAGAGTTTGGGCCGATTTTTACAGGTGTTTTTGTCAGGTATGAGAAGCTGTGTTGGCTAGGCTTTTTCCCAGTGGATCAGGCAAAAGGTATACGTA
>NZ_JAQLOH010000023.1 GCF_028204095.1 Candidatus Anaplasma sp. TIGMIC | reverse complement strand
CTTGTTCACTATCGGTCGCTAAGGAGTACTTAGGTTTGGAGGATGGTCCCCCCATATTCAAGCAGGGTTTCACGTGCCCCGCCCTACTCAAGGATCCGCAACTTTCTTACCTGTACGGGACTATCACCCACTATGGTTGCCTTTTCCAAAGCATTCCAGTTTCTTATTACAGACCACTGACCTATTCCGCGTTCGCTCGTCACTACTAACGGAGTCTCATTTGATTTCCTTTCCTCCAGCTACTTAGATATTTCAGTTCACTGGGTTAGTTTTGCATACCTATGAATTCAGCATGCAATGACCAATAAATTGGCCGGGTTTCCCCATTCGGACATCTGCGGATCAAAATCTGTTGACAACTCCCCGCAGCTTATCGCAGCCTACCACGTCCTTCATCACCTCTTAGCGCCAAGGCATCCATCAAGTGCTCTTTCTTATTTATTCATTCGCAGCGATACGTGCAGTATTAAAACCACACTATTCTTATACTTTATCAGCTAATCGAATCGAGACCATCCCGGAAATTTTCTTTAAAGGGATAATCTCTACAATTGATCTTTCTACTAACTTGTCAACCAGCAAGCACAGGCTAAAAACCTACGCTCCTACAGAGCAACAATTTTTAACCAAGAATGCTCTATGTGTCAACACATTACTTTTAATTTTGCATTACTTTTTCTCAAATCCCATAACGACCTCCATATACCCTCTGTGAGACGTTGCTCGATTCGATATAAAGAGTTATTCTGGTGTGGTGTGGGATTAGCCAGTATACCCAACTTTGACGCTGGTAAACCAATACCTCTCACAAGGATGTGTTCAAAAATGACTGATGTGCTTGAAGATTTCGTTGCTGTTTCGCACCATGAAAATTTCAAACTGTACTATCGCGTATATCATCCCCACCTGTTGCGACACAAGATACCGTTGATCTGCGTCCATGGCATTGCCGGAAATTGCTCAGACTTTGAGTACCTAGGCACAGAGGTTGACAGCTTTTGCGTTATAACACCCGATATTGCCGGCCGCGGTAACAGCGACTGGCTGAATGACTACAAACTTTACAACTACGATACCTACTGCTCATGCATACTGCAATTAATGCAACACCTTGCTATCGAAAAAGTGAATTTCGTTGGAACATCCATGGGAGGAATCCTAGGTATGCACCTTGCATCCCGTGCCCCTCACGCCATTAACACCCTTGTGCTAAATGACATCGGCCCATATATGGCGGAACGTCCATTGCAGGTTTTAACCCAGTACCTGCTGAGACGCCCCGTCTTCGGTGACATCGCTGAAGCCCGCACGCATCTAGAGAAGTCCTTAAGGGGCTTTGGTATCGACAAAGAAGAGCACTGGGATCACATTGTAAAGCACTACGTTACACCCTGCCCTGGTGGATATACGCTAACTTTTGATCCAAAAATCGGAACAGCCCTGGAGCAAGAACTTATACCCGCGGGATACATTATGGACATATGGCATATCTGGAATAAGATTCAGTGCAAAACACTGGTTCTGCGTGGCGAATATTCCAATGTGCTCACGTCAGATATATTGCGTACAATGATTTCTAGCAAAATTGACGTTACCGCCCTCGAGTTAAAAAATACCGGTCACGCGCCAGCATTTTTCACGTCTGATAGGATAGGCATAATCGTTGATTGGCTTACCAGTGGCCGATTGCAGAACGCTCATCAGAGTACGCATAGATGAAATGCACTTGAAAAGTAACTGTTTACGGAGTAGTATCCCAGGACTGAAGATACTTTGGCAGAGGAGTTTGGCGTGGGTAAGCCTAGCACTAACTTAACTGACGAGCAGATTTTATCCTCATACAGGCACATGTTGCTGTTGCGTAGACTCGAGGAAAAAATAGGACAGCTTTACAGTATGCTGCTGATAAGGGGATTCTGCCACTTATACATAGGCCAAGAAGCAGTAGCTGTTGGCATAAATAACGTGTTAAAGCCTACAGACGCAGTGATAACAAGTTACCGCGAGCACGGATTCGCACTTACTTCGGGGGTCAGCGCCGGCCAAATAATCGCCGAACTTATGGGGAAAGGAACGGGCTGCGCAATGGGCAAGGGTGGCTCGATGCACATGTTTAACGTGAAAAGGAATTTCTACGGAGGACATGGGATTGTAGGGGCTCAGGTACCCATAGGCACCGGGATAGCTTTTGCTATGAAATACAAGGAGACAGGCGGGGTTGTTTTTACATGTCTCGGTGATGGCGCAATAAACCAGGGACAGGTCTACGAATCCTTCAACATGGCCGCGTTATGGAGCCTCCCCGTTGTCTATGTTGTTGAAAACAATGAATACGCAATGGGGACCTCTATTGGTCGGTCTTCGTTTGTGACAGACCTTTATAAACGCGGGGAAAGCTGCGGAGTTCCAGGACGTCCAGTAGATGGCATGAACATGTTTACGGTCACCCAAGAAGCTGCAAGTGCTGCAGAGCATTGTCGCAAGGGCAAGGGACCAGTGCTCTTAGAGATGAAGACCTATCGGTATCGTGGACACTCTATGTCGGATCCGGCAAAATACCGCACAAGAGAGGAAGTTGAAGAAGTACGGAACAACAAAGACCCGTTGTGTATAGTACAGAAGCACATATTAGAGAATGGAATAGCGTCGGAGGACTTGCTTGACTCTTACGATAAGGAGATCAGAGCAGAAATAAAAAGTGCTGTTGAATTCTCAGAGACTTCGCCTTCACCTGCAGAAGAAACTTTGTATACCGACGTATACAAAAGTTCTGCCAACTCACAAGGCTGAATCTAGATAAACGTTTATGCTAAATTCCGACCCAGGGTGGAGTTTGTACGTTCGCCTTTCGTTTGTGCAAGACTTGGATATGCCCCTGCTACGTAATTTGTTGTGTGTGGAGCTGTAGTTTTTATTTGATTGAACCCGCAGCGTGCTATACGTGGAGTTTCTACATGCCTTGTGGCTCCTGACCTACTGTTCTGGTTGTGATACATAGTACGGCATGAGTTTTTTGTTGGGCATGAGATGATGTTAGGTCTCTCTTCTGAAAAGCAGCATCTGTAAAACGTTGCCTGCACAGTGTACTTTTGCGCGCCACGCACTACACTGCAACAGCCGGCATACCTTGAACGGAATTTGTTTCAAATGCCTGTGACGCACTTCTCGCAAATACATAGTGCTCCCCCTCCCGAAAGACCTAAATAATTCTGGTAAAACCCTTGTGGCTAGGCAATTGACCTCGAGGCCACTTTTGAATGTACAAGCTTATAGATCATCCAAACCTCTCGCAGCACACCGTGATTTACTACAGTACATCTCCACCAAAACTGATTGATGGCAGTTTTGTAGTGAGCCGAACGAAGCGCTCATATTGCAGCTGCCGACAGAGCCAAGGAGCTTATTACTTCTTCCTCTTATCATCATAAAAGGGCTGATGTTTCTGCACATGCGTACTTCGCTGCTGACGCTACCCATAACTACGCACCATATCCATGACGCTATCAGCATATAGTGCACCTTCATAAACAGGCACCGCGCGCGGTAAAGTATCGCTGTGGCAGCCCGTAGCTGTACTATTATCAAGACTTTAACGCAAGGAGTCTCCAAAGTAACGGCAGGCACTTTTTACCACTGTTTGGTTTGCAGATTTGACTATTGGTGCTAGACTGGTGCGTATTAGTGTTGCGGATACAGTGGCTATGAAAAGTGCTTTTGTCGTTTTTGTTGTGGTGCTGCTCTACAGTTCTGCTGCCTTTTGTAAGCAAGAGCCTCGTTCCATAGCCGCAGATGACCATATCAAACTTATCAACTTCAATCCGCAGGCAATACACAGATACACAGGCTTTTATGGATATCAGTCAAGCATTTTGTTTGAATCCGGTGAGACAATTTCCACCGTCTCAATGGGTGATTCCACAGGGTGGCAACTCGTACCCCAGGGCAATCGCTTATTTATAAAGCCTGTAGCAGATGATGCAGATACTAATGTGACGATAATCACGAACAGGCGCGTATACTACTTTGAGTTACATGCTGAAGAGGCTACAGGCCTGGACGACCCAAGGCTTGCCTATGAAGTGAGGTTCGTGTATCCAAGCATGGAAGGTAGCGTCGATACGGGTGCATCTGCAGGAAGTGGAGGTTTGTTGTTCCCTATATATCAGACTGACGTACCTGATCTTAGTGATCCCGACGTAGCGCGTAAGGGCCTTAATTTCGACTATTCCGTATCTCACACTGCAGGCTCTGAGGATATAGTGCCTCTTAGGGTTTTTGATGACGGGAAGTTTACGTATATGCAGTTTTCCAACGTGAATGGTGATTTACCGTCTATTTTCAACGTGGATTCACAGGGTTATGAGTCTTTGGTGAATTTTCGAGTCGCTGGGGATTACGTGATTATAGAGCGTGTTTCAAGAGCCTTAACTCTGAGATATGGCTCAAGTACGGCTTGCGTGTTCAATGAGAAAAAGGCCATCATATCTCACGTTCCTGCAACAATTGCCAAGAAATAACCGCTTTACTAGGAGGATTGTGTATGTCATGTGTTACTGAAGTCGGCGACTCGGATTTTACTGCTAAGGTTATAAACGCAAGTGGGTACTCTCTTGTAGACTTTTGGGCACCTTGGTGTGGACCTTGCGTAGCCTTTGCGCCTCAGTTGGAAAAGCTGGCTCAGCAATATGCTGGTGAATTAAGTGTGTATAAGCTCAATGTGCAAGATAATCAGGATGTGCCGATAAAATATGGTATCAGCGCTGTGCCGACTTTCATATTGTTCAAGGGTGCTACAGAATCGGCTCGGATCGTAGGAGCAAATCTACAACAGATAGTAGGTGCAATAGATAGCGCCTTAGGCAAACAAGCTTAGGGTGTCTTGCGAAATTCCGGTTTACATAGTTAGTGATGGGTTGCTTGGCGCTGCGCTTTCGTCGTGCTGTAGGCGTGGTGAATGAGTGGGGCGGCCTATATTTAGGCATGCCTACGTAAACAGTAGCCGAGCTCGGAGTGCGAACTCTAGCCGCGCGGCGACTTGAGTCACAATGCACATGCCATGCTTTGGATCATTTCCCGATTTTCCGTGTACATCACAATAGGTCCACGGCGCAACGCTTCTATCCCGTAGTCCGACCTTATAGCGATATTCTTAAGATGTTGCAGCGTTGACGGGTTAGTCAATGCGCATCACGTATATTTTGTACGATGACTACCGCCTACGTGGTAGAAGTGATAGCACAAAAAGTTGGGTTGCACCCGCGCTGTGCATGTCCTTAAGCCACCATAATCCAGCCTGCGGTGCAGTAAAAACTGTCACATTAGGCATTTTTTGCTATGGGAAAAGCTGTGGCACTGCTGAAGTGACGAACTCAGTCCCAAAACAGGCGGTGACAACGCGTTATTTATACCCCACAAGCACACATCGGGAAAACACCACTCAACCTAGTTTACATAAGCAACGCTACGTAGTACCTGTCCAGGCGGAAAGAATCCACTAGGTTAAAAAGCCAAAGTACGATAACGGGCTTCACAAGGGTAACGTCGCTCCTCGTGACAATAAAATTCACCTTCTGAATTTAGAAACACGTGATTATGGTTATTAACAACGGGATACTAGCGGCCGAGGCGCGGATTTAAAGCTTCTCCATCTCGCCTATTATGAGCACCTTCTTGCAGCTGGTAGCGTGTTACCTAGAAAACATGCAGATGCTCGAAGGGTATAACTACAAACCTTGCTCACAGATAGAAAGCGCCACTTAATTGATCTGGAATACAACACGCAGCTACTGGAGGCTCTGCCATCACAGGATCTCTCAAAACTAACCACCAATCTGGCCCATACGACTTTGGCACCAAGACAAAACACTAAGACTGGCGGAAATCAGTGCGTATCAATCCCTGACGTTTGCGTCTGCTCTGGGTCGATTGATTCAATGTTAAGTGTGATATCTTTTATCACTTTATCGCAATACTGATGCAGTTCTTTACCTCTATTATAGAGCTCCACGCTTCTTTCTAGTGAAACATTTCCCTCCTCAAGCTCCCCTACTATCCGCTCTAATTCCTGCATCGCTTCTTCAAACTTACCGCTGATATTAATGGACATTTTCCAAATACCTGTTACACTTCGAGGAGTGTATCTCTTCTAAAAAATAATTACAAGTGCATCACGATAAGACACGTGCGGTAGTGCATCGTCCTGCAAAGAACGCCATGCAATCCGGTTCCTACCGTGGGGATCTGTGGTATGTGGATTTTGAGCCTTCCAACACTCAGTACGTAGAATCCCTTATGGGATGGGTAGGATCCTCTGATACATCACAACAAGTGCGTTTAAGTTTTAATACAAAAGAAGAGGCTATCTCGTATGTGCAGGATAAGGGAATACCATATATTGTGTTACGAGATAACGTGTCAAAAAAAGTGCCTAAATCATACGCGTCAAATTTCTTGAGAAACAGGGGCTTGTAGCCTATTTAGGAGACCAAGTTTGTGACATAATGTGTTGTGGGAGGATTCTGACTTGTGTTAAAGTACCTCCGTGAATTGCTGTCCCGCCGGATTTAGAAGTTCTAGTATGTTCTCTGCTTTGCTACTCAAGGTTTTACCCCTATATACGACCATACTACTGGGGTTTGTTGCCGGCAAGTTTGTAAAGCTCGATAGCGCTACTATAGGCAAGGTGCTGTTTTACATCATTAGTCCTATGGTGGTGTTCTTTGGCATTCTCAAGATTAAGATAAGCCCGGAGTTTATGTCGCTGCCAGTTTTCACTTTTGTGATCTGCTGCGTTATGTCATTCATAGTGTACAAAGTCTCCGCATTGGTCTTTCGGGACCACACGAGAAACATGCTCGCCTTCAGTTCAGGCAGTTCAAGCATGGGCTTCTTTGGTCTTCCAGTTGCCATTGCCCTATTTGACGAAGAAACAGTATCCGTGTATCTGCTGTGCTACGTGGGTATGTTGTTTTTCGAGAACAGTTTCGGCTTCTATATAGTAACGCAGAGGCTCTACACACCGAAACAGTGCGCTAAGAGGCTGTTTCTTTTGCCTGCGTTTCATGCAGCAGTTTCTGCATTGCTTCTAAATTATTATGAAGTTCACATACCCTTGTTCCTTACGGGTATAGCTCCTAGTATGACAAACACATATATGGTGCTAGGTATGATCCTTCTTGGAGTCACTATTGCCAATATCAAGGACTCATCCATAGATTTCAAGTTAATCACAACAACCGTGCTGATAAAATACGTGGCTTGGCCACTGGTGATTCTAGCACTGATATTCTTGGATAGAACTGGACCAAAATGGTATAACTCCCAGGTCTACCAATCCCTCATTTTGTTGGCAATAATTCCGGTGTCAACTACAGGGGTGATTCTTGCATCTATGTTTAACTATCAGCCCGACCGCGCTGCTATGATCCTGCTGATTAGCACTGTTATAGGGATGTTTTACGTGCCACTGATGATATCCCTCCTTTTCATGTAAAACCTCCAGGTTCTTGTCATGTTCGAGAAGCGGCCGCTGAGGCATAAAGTGGCAAAGCAGCTCGTTGCCTTCAGGAATAAGCCAACATTGCAATATCACCGTAACAGGATGAAACGTAAATCCGCCGTGTCACAGCAAACTACCTGAAACGTGATAAACCGCCCCTATTCCCGACTCATCTCACAGCTATAACCGTAAGGCTCGTATTCATTTAAGCTGAGTGTTCATTAGTCTCACTTTCTATCCATTTATTCATCTGGTTCTCTAATAGACAAAAATATACACAATGTCTCTCAGAGTTCTTATTGTCGCACTCGCGAGAACTATGAAGCACAAAGAACTACGGAACATGTACAGCGTGGAGAAACGTCTTGTGGCCACGCCCTACGCAGCTAGATATTTTCTATAACTTTCAGAAATAGCACATCAGAACTGCAGTATGACCTCTTATCAAGTAAAGAATATGCTTCTGGCAAGGAAACTTGCTCTCCTCTTCTAACCCGCAGAACCACAATACTATCAGCTCCACACCAACCTGACTCCATAAGCGCCCTCAAAGATACATCTATAAGACCGGGCTTATCGTAAGGGGGGTCCACAAAAGCGAGGTCATGCTTATTCTCTGCCCAACTCAGCTTTTGCACATCACAACAAAATGTACTCAACAGTTTATCCACTCCCAGAGTTACAGCTGTTCTATGTACCAGCCTGATATTAGTAGCATTTATATCCACTAAACACGCCCTTGCTGCCCCTCTGGATAGCGCTTCAAAAGACATGGATCCACTGCCACAGAAAATATCACATACACTTATGCCACTGATGGATATGTACGAACGCAAGATATTGAATACCGATTCCCTTATTATGGATACAGGTGGCCTTGCCTTTAGGGCTCCTCCGGTAAATACCCGGCGTCCTCTGAATATGCCTGATGTTATGCGTATCACAGTCTACAAAACTAGAGTTTTCTTATGAAGTGACGCTTGCGCATAGTTTCAATGAGGCGGTTACTCGCCGTCACTAGTTTTTCCGTGTAAGCAGCATGTCTTATTTTCGCAACATCTTCCATGCTCGGTTCTCCACCATCAGTGATGCCGCACAGCATGATAAAGTCTACCTTGCCACTTTCCCCGTTATCAGACCGCAAAATCTCATCACTCTTCGCACTCTCCAGCATAAGCTGAAGTCTTGATGAAAGGTCCCTTACACGAACCACAAGCCCTGCCGGCTGGAACCCAGCATTCTTTACGACTTCCTCAAAAGTAGCGCATGTAGCACCACGGGCCTTTAGAAAGTTTACCGTACTGTCAGCCTCAGACAACGGCACAGAAAGCTGCTTTAGGCTAGCAATGCTGTTTACAAATCCCTTCCTGACCCGAACCTTGCCAAGAACCTTCATGAGCATAAAGCCCCTTTCTATCCTGACAGGCCCTACTACTGACCCAACTTCTGCACGCAGCAGACCCGCCTTAACGTCCGCTACAAAGCCACCTATTGCTGCACCAACGGTGCGATCTACGTACACGCCGTGTTCTCTGTACCTTTCCGCAATCTTGTTCAAGTCCACACCCTTGTGCAGTTCACTTGAAACAGAATCAAGCACCGCTCCGGCGCGGAATGGCACAAACACTTGCTCCAGATCCAACACTGTTTCCAGGCCGTTTGACCTAGTCTCAGCAACATAGTGTGCCACCTCATCCTCTGTGATGGCGAGAAACGGCGCAACGCGTGCGGACAGGATCTTATTCCAAATTATCCTAGACCTTACATGCGACAGCAGAGATTCCCTATCGAGATTATTTGCGCCGGCGCACGAATCGAGGTTTTGACCGCTACACACCCCCAGAACAGAAAAAAGCTTACTTACTTCCTGGTCGATCTCCTCTTGCTCCACAGGTATACCGAGATCCTTAGCCTCTAGCTCAAGAACCACCTCATCAATGAGCGACTGCAAAACTTCGTCACGGTTACCTTCAGCGTAGGAGGTCTTGTGAAAAAACCCATTCGCCCGCTCACGTGCTTCGATATCAAGGCTAGTCAAAACCCTATCATCGACTACGGCTTCTATCCTAACAGAAGCATGCGCTGCACAGTGCACCACCACGAAACACAAAACCGAAATAAAGGGCACCCAGCGCAACATACAATGACCATGTCTAATACAGGCTAGAACGCAGATTCTACCAAAAAACAAACCTGTGTCAAAATGCTATTTTTCTCCCGCAGTCACAGACGCCCAAAATACGGAAGTACATCCTAAAGCCTAGAACCTTAAACCTGTGGGCGAACGACCGGGATTGAACCGACGACCCCCAGTGCCACAAACTGGTGCTCTACCAACTGAGCTACGTCCGCCACAGAGACAAACAACTATCACATCTACGTTGGAAGAGTCAAGCTCAACAAACTCCATACTTCTCAACGGTAGTTGTCACGCACACGCCGTTCATGGCGCCATATTGTATCCAAGTACTCATACGTCTCGACACCGTATAGGGAATAGCTTGTTATTTGGACGTCAAAATAAGTTGTGCAACCCATCTAATGAGAGTTATCTAGAAAGATCCCGTGATATAGCAATGTTCCTTCCATAATCAAGACCGCGGTCCAAGCCTTCTAACAACCTCATCTTTCCCAATAAATGGCAAAAGTTGTGCCAACCCTGGCCCTGTTGTTTTCCCTGTAATGGCTTGCCTCAGAGACAGCATGACATCCCGGGTACTGCGATTCGCCTTCTCCTGCACTTGGCGTAACCATACCTTACAAACATCACTATTTAAATCTCCTGCAGGTAATAAATCCCTGGCTAAAATTAAAAACTCTTTTTCCTTATCGTCAACAGCAGGAGTTATTCCGGCATTACAGACGTCAACCCAACTCTTCACGTCCTCCAAGACGTCTATGTTTTCACGCACTAAATGCCAAAACTCCTCCGAACACTCAACACCAAGAGACGCTATTCTCTCTTTAACCTCAGCAAATGACAAACCCTGAAGTATCTTGTTGTTTATCCTTAGAATATCATCTAGGAAAAACTTCATGGGGGCCTGGTTGAATGTTGTTATGTCAAATGTTTCCACCAATGCACGTAAATCCTTTTTTGGCTCTACCGGAAGTGAAGTCCCTATTCTTGCCAAGTAACTGTTTATGGCCATTGCCTCTACCCCAGACTTCCTAAGCTCATCAATGCACACTGCATTCTTATTTTCTTCGCAGCGTTTGGAGATTTTGGAATCACCAATGTGCACAAGTGGCAAATGAGAAAATACCGGCACATGCGCCTGTAAAATATCTAGCATGCATATCTGAGTTGCAGTGTTGCTCACATGGTCTTCTCCCCGCACAACGTGAGTCACCGCATAGTCAATATCGTCAACTACCGATGGGAACATATAGGTATACGTACCATCCGTACGCTTTATAATTGGGTCACTTATATGCTGTGCACGAAACGTCACACGGCCACGAACCTCATCTTCCCAGGTGACTTCCTTGCTTTGGTCAATCTTCAACCTAAAGTACGGCTTTCTTCCACTAAAAGACTGTATCTCCTCCTTAGTAGCCTTAAGGGCACTCCTATCATATATCGGAGGAAGCCCCATCTTTAGCATCATGCTTCTTTTGACTTCCAGTTCTTCAGGCGTCTCATAGCACGGGTAAATTGCTCCCTGCTCCACCAATGAGTCAAATATATCGTTGTATCTCTCTATCCTAGAGCTTTGGCTAAAACAGAAATCCCAATCCACTCCGAGCCACGCTAAATCCCTTTTGATGGCCTCCACGTACCTTTCTTCGGACCTCTGTACATCTGTGTCATCAATCCGAAGCAATAACTTACCTCCCTTTTTTCGGGCGTACAGCCAACATATAAGGGCCGTTCTGGCATTACCTATATGGATATACCCTGTAGGACTCGGCGCAAACCGCGTTATCATATTACCTCCTAGGAACAACACAACGTACCATGCCGAAAACACTAGCTCCTCCACGAAGAGATAGCAACATCGCAGTGTTCTTAGCCCAGTTCTCATGTGATAAATTCCTTTACACAGGTCGTCACGGATGTGAAGGTTGAATCTTTGTGATTTACCACCGCGAGTTTTCACCCTAGAATGGCGGTCTTAGTCTGTACCTTCGGTGAACGTGAACTTTTTCCGTGTTTATACTCATGCATCAGGCAAAGTTGAGTATGCCAGAGATGGGTTCAACATCAGTGCGTTTCTTTTCGTGCTGTTCTTCACAATGTACAAAGGGCTGTGGCTTTTATCCCTTGTGGTGTTCTGCGCATCTGGGATTTCCTACACACTGTACAGCACGCAGGTTATAACTCTGCCATATTATTTGATCATCGAGTTGCTTATTAAGCTTTACGTTGGGTTTTCCTACTCTGACTGGCTGTATAAAAAGCTGAAAAAAAAGAAATACAAGCTTGCTGATATAGTACTGGCCCAGGGAACAATGCACGCAAAGCTTAAGTTTATGAAGCGACAGAACAAGGCCTCAAGAAAGCAGACTAGAAATTCAAGTCTGGCACTAGAAAGCCTGGACTAATCCTGGACAATTGCTCCCAGATAGCTATGCCTTCTTCGAGTGCCAGAATGGAGTGTCTACAAGGCTCGTGCTGGCAACGGCAAGGTCCCTTTTGTTTATAATCCCAGCCTCATATCCCATCCTGCCGCAATGTACTGCATGTTTGAAAGCTTGTGCCATAAGCGCTGGATCAAGTGCTCTTGATACCGCGCTATTGACCAAAACACCGTCTATACCCATCTCCATAATCATGGCAGCATCAGACGGCCTTCCTATACCTGCATCCACGATAATAGCTGCGTTGTCGTATCTTACCCGTAACAATCTTAACCCATGTGTATCTAATACACCTAACCCTGAACCTATGGGCGCTGCTCCTGGCATAACCACACGGCAACCACAGTCCAACAGACGCTTGCACACAGTAAGATCACTTGTGCAGTATGGGAAAACATCAAACCCTTGCTTTATGAGCTCTTTTGCAGCCTCACAAAGCGCCACAATATCTGGATGGAGAGTATAATCGTCCCCAATAATTTCGAGCTTGACCCAAGTAGTGTCAAAAATCTCCCGCGCCATTTGCGCCATTAATACTGCATCGCTTACGGTATGGCACCCAGCAGTATTAGGCAATATCCTGCAGTTACTTTCTTTGACTATATCCCAGAAACCCTGGCCGCCTCCTGCCTCAGGCATCTGGCGTGACAAAGAAACTGTTATAACTTCTGCTCCAGAATTGGCTACGGCCCGGCGCAAAACATCTGGAGAGGGAAATTGTGCAGTACCCAAGAATAGCCTGCTATCCAAACGAACTCCGTATACATCCCACACTACGATGCTCCCCAATAACAAACTTCAATACGGATTATAATCAACCACCTTGCATAGGGTATACTATGTCTATAGAGTCCCCGTTGCTCAGCTTATAGTCCCTGTAGTGTGCCTTTGTTACAAGGACCCTGTTCACCGCAACTGCGAACGGTTCCTTGACATCACATCGCTCTATTGCATCAAACAATACACTACCTGCCCCTATTTCTCGACTTTCACCGTTAACTCGAATGCTAATAAGATCTTCCATACTTCACCAGCAAAATGAGGCTGTACCCAACATACCATAGTTTTACTGGCTGGTAACCCCTATCACAGATGAAATCGTAAGGATAAATATACGAAGACGCACAAAATGGAGCCCATTGCACACCTATGGCATCCATGTTTAACTGAGCATAAATTTTGGCGGGCTCTCATGTTACCAGCACACATAAAAAATGCTAAGTACGGCTCTCAGCATAACGATAACAACTCCCCTTTTCTCACAGAGGCTTTTCACGGTCTCGCTAACCACCTAGCACATAAAAACTCTATTTCCGCTTTGCACGGATTTGTATTAACAACATCAGGTGTAAACTCTGCGATGTGTGACTACCCGTACCTAGACATCTTGCACCAGAACCTGAGGTTGACACCAAAAAATAGTGGTATTCTTTCAAGCTCACATAAGGGCCATCATGTGCAGGTATGGGGGACTGAACTATTCACACGAATTCTTATGGGGTTACCTGAAGAAGCTCGCAACGCCATAAAAGTTCCCTTACAAGATTTAGCCCAGTGTTTGGCGGCGGAGCTGTCTAATGTATTTCGAAAAACTCACATATGTGAAGTATATAGCAGTCAGTACCTTGCTTACGTTCGCAAAAAAATAGATGATCATCTCAAGCATTCATGCGTAGAACTCCCCATAATAGATGAGCACGTCATAGCCCGGGAGAGCCTAGGCATTTTGGATGACATGGCTGGCTATTTCACATCAACAAAACACCGGAGGCTATTCCTTCTGTTGTCTTTCTTTGGAACAAATTGTGATACAGACTCCGATTTATACTCTTCAAAAATACTGAAAGAGGTTTTGCATTACAGTCAAAAGACGTCTCTTTCCACAAAACAAAACCTAAATCCCCACGAGGAACACTGCAGAAAACAAATTTTCACTGCAATACAGAAAGCCATTAAGTGCATCAGTACCGACCTTGAAAAAGCTCAGGCATTCGTGGCTAGCAACTTCCCTTGGTACTGCATTATCAAGAAGTTACGCCAAATGTTTTATGCCTTGTTCACAATACCGGTACTTACTCACATATTTCATACTGTAAAGGAAACAGACTCCGCATATAAAGACAGCATAATGTTCGGAGACTGCCTGGAATTTTTTTCCTCTTTGCAAGAAATTGAGACCACGTTGAGTTGTCATATCAAATATGCTTCCACGCTTTTCTCATCTCTTCGCGAAATCAAACACACATATACGGTCGAACCACATTCAGACTATGTTGCAAGCGTGAGATCATGTACGACAGGTTACAGAACATCACCGATTTGTTCCGCCACCTCTGCAAATTGCAACAAGTTGCAACACAAGATCCGTGCCGGGTTTAGCGCAATGCATAGTACTGCATCGTCAGGCAGTAATGTAGTTGCAAAAGCTTTCGCTAGGATACGAAACAAAGTCTCCTCGCCAAAAACACATCTTTCCGCCATAACAGCAGAAAGCTGCCACATCCCATCTGCAGGCGAATCCCTACACGTCAGCAGGCTATCTGCAGCACATACTCGTCCACACTATAATTCTGAATGCACTGTAGCTAGCAATGACAATGATTGCCGATATTCTAAACGGTCGAAGAGGAAGTTACCATCTTGGAGAAAGCATTTGCTCAAAAAGGCTCATAAGCTATTGTCTCCTCGTTTGTCCACGTTTCTACATAGCAAAAAGTTAAGAACGTATACCGGAATGTACAGAGCAATGTCCATCAGCGCGCTACAGTCTCATTATTCGACAGCAACAGACTTGATACAAAGCAAAGGAAAAAAGCCGTTGCATGACCTGGCTGAAAACGGGGCTAACTCTTTCGGTGATGATACACAGCACCTTGGAAAAACGCCGTCATGCAGCTCAATAAGTTCTATGTCCACTGACGAAGCGTTATCGGATGCACCACTATATAAACCGGCATTACAGCCAGTTAACAGTCCTTCAGTACGCACAAAGAAAAAAGGCAAGAAGTTGGGCTTTCTCATGAAAAAAGGAAAAAAGAAATCATGCAGCAAGGGCACAGCAGTCTGCGCTACTGCAAATGATAGCATAGCGAAAGGGGGCGTCACCGCACAGGAAACTACTGCAACCGAACATAGTGATGCAGGCTACAACAATGTTTTTCAGGATACCAAAAAAAGCAAGAAGGTAAGCGCTCTACGTAGGTTGTTGCGAAAAACAACAAAGACAAAAGAAATCGCAATGTAACAACTGAGCACCTTTATCAGAGAGTAACGGGTTATGCTTCGTGACCCGTGTGGCTACATTCGGCAGCATGTGTGCTGCAATGTGTGCATACTGTAGAAACGGCGAACCACGGGTACACGCCGCTTACAAGCAGCGCCACGTGCTGACCAGCCCGCCAAATAGGCAGAATTGCGATGTGACAGTGCCAAAATGCCGCCACAGCATACTGGTACAGCAGTACAGCTGGTGAAACCGTTGGAATTAAGTACTGAGTACAGCCGGGGACGCATATCGTTGCTCAAAGCACGGACCATAAATGCAGTATGGGTTACTTGGCAGAAAGCCTTATGCCAAAGACCTGTTCAGTGCGGAAACGTGCGAAACACATACCAAATGCATGCGTATCCAACTCATCTGAAGCACAACAAACGCCCGGCGCAAGATCATCTTAGCCGGTAACAGTCTTTTATAGGAATTATGTAGAGAGCCACGAAAACCGGAAGGTGAGAAGCCCTATATGCTTTCAACTCCCTTTATCGCAGGAATGTAATAACTGAGCATACCGTATACGCCATCCTTTAGGGTAACAGCAGCACTTGGGCACCCCGAGCAAGCACCACGGAGCTTTACAAAAACTACGCCGTCCTTATATCCGCGGAATTTTATATCCCCACCATCCTGGGCTACTGCAGGCCTAACATAATTCTCTATTAGTTCCTTAACCTGTTGCACAATTTCTGTGTCAGCTTCATCGAAAAACTCCTTCTCCTCGCTTTCGATACTGCCTTGATCTTGGTCATCACCCGAAGCTCTGAGGGCAAAGTAGTCAGTCATTACCACAAGCACTTCGGGCCTTAGGCTATCCCATAAAACACTGCCGGCCTTCGTGATAGACACAAAATCTCCTCCGAAAAACACCTTTTCTACACCATCAACCTCAAACAATAGCCTAGCCAAGGGCGACGACTGCGCATCATCAGCGTTAAGAAACTCAGCTCCACTATCTATACCCACCATCTCAGGGCTTAACAGAAATTTTAAGGTATCGGGATTGGGTGTGTTTTCAATCTGTATAAACATAAACAAACCTTGCAATGCTCCAAGCGCCTGGAGTATAATTCACGCCACTGCGTGGATTGAGCAGTTTAGTTTAGTATATAGCGCAAATCAAGTTTCTTAATGGCATGCTGCTGGCAATTTTCGTTTTGATGTGTGTAATCGGGGCGCTGTTCCTACTCCCTGTCATCCTGGTATTTTTAATATTTTTGCTCAACAAAAACAGTATGGTACGTGCAAACTTCGGCGAAGATTTTCGTACTATCTTCAATAAATTTATGCACGATATACACAATCAGACGCAGAGAGGTGCCAGCTCCAGCACAGGTGATGGAGTATCCACCAGAGAAGCCCTGGAAATTCTGGGTCTGGAATCCGGCGCCAGCCGCGATCAGATAATTTCTGCGTACCATAGGCTGATGAAAAACACACATCCAGATAAGGGAGGCTCAGCATATTTTGCACAAAAGTTGAATCAAGCAAGAGATCGATTGCTGAACAAGAAATAACTTTTGTTGTCCGACACGCTGTATGAGCATGCACTGCCGGAGTATTATTAATTATTATTACAATAAACACTTGAAGAATGTTGGCTCTTCACAGCGCAGATACCTTCTGAGAAACCTGCTGGAAGTGAGCCAGGGTACTATGTACTGCCCAAGACAATGGCTTATGATGTAATAAATAGTAATACTGAAAGGCTAGGTGAGACGCTGTCCGTGCAGCGTGCTGAGGATATCGAATCCTTCGCTCATATCCTTCATGCGGCTCATCCTGTTGTTGATTCTTTACTTTGTAAAAATGGTACCAGGATTGTGGCGGAAAGTTCACACGGCGTATATATGAACGGCCTGGAGAAAAGTGTTGGCACAGAGTTGGGACGAGATTGCTCCGGCACACCGCGCCGTGGCACGAGCGGATTGGGCCTTGAGAATAGGCCGGGAATAAGCTTCGCAGTGTCAAGCGGCGGATCTGGTAAATGGCCTATGGTTAGTAAGTCTGTTGAATGGGATGAGGATAATGGTGGCGATCTGTACACGAATTGGGGACGAACCGAGAATGAGCGGCTGCAATGGATTTTCCCAAGGATAAAATACGTTGCGTCGACGCACAGCCGGTATGAGACCAAGGGCAACAAACAGATAGAGAGGAGTTGGTGGAGAAAGTACATGCTTATCGGACGCGCCGCGTGGCTAATGAAAAACCCAACCTGGTGGGACGAAAAGCGACGGGAAGCTGAGGTAGACGCATCTTCGCAAGTTGCTGGTGAGATGACTGATATGAATCTGGATAACAAGGCTATTGTGGCGGGGCATAAGAAGGCTACTGTCAGAAGTGGAGATTAAAACGGCGGACTCAGGTTTCAGACATTGTATGGCTCTTAACAATAAGGATGTTACAAATAGGCAAGAATTCAGAAATAAGTCAGGTAAGTCTTTGAAGTAAGAGAAAGTAACGAAACTAGAGCAGTATTTCCATATTTAAAGAATGGGAAGAGAGTCGAATTAAAGG
>NZ_JAQLOH010000022.1 GCF_028204095.1 Candidatus Anaplasma sp. TIGMIC | reverse complement strand
CCAAAGCTGTAACCAAACGAGCCAACTAGCCCCGAACCTCCTCGATATTGTGGCCGTTCCCCCAGAACGCTTTCAAATCCTAGATCTGTTTTCTCTATATCGACGGTTCCCGTTGCCACGTTGGAACTATTACAATGGCCTTTCGTGCCTTTACCACTGTTCGCGCTCGATCCCTTTCCACAAATCTGCTTATCAATGTTGGGATCACTCGCCATAAGCGCCCGAGCGAAAGCGATTCTTATGCAATATGGCTCATTGAACTTGGTACTGCTGTCTCAGTACCCTTTTACACAAAACCTGCGCATGAACTAAGGATCTCCCTTCGGGCTTCTCGCACATATGCGATTGTGGTACATTCTCAGAGGTTACAGATTTTGCTCGGTAAACCTAATATAGTACGACGAATAACATATACTGCAGGTATCAGGCATGTTTAGTGGCATAGTCGCGGAGATCGGCATAGTAGAGAGTGTTGTACCCCTGGGGGCTACTGACATGGCAGTGCGGGTCGAGGTAAAAAATGATGCGTTCCTTGCACGTGTTGTGGAGGGTAGTTCGGTCCTGTGTGCAGGTGTATGCCTAACTGTGGTAGAACGCGGAGCTGCACATTTTCTTGTCAGTGTCTCACAAGAAACTCTACGTACAACGAATCTGAGGCTGTGGATTCCTGGCTCTCGAATAAATCTAGAAAATGCGCTCAGAGTTGGTGACCCTCTCGACGGACATATTGTACAAGGACACGTGGATGGAGTGGGAACAGTCAATTCCATATCGCAAGTTAACGGCTCTCACATCATGAAAATACATTGTGACAGCTCCATGTCTAAGTTCATAGCTACGAAATGCTCAGTATCGCTGGATGGCGTGTCGCTAACTGTAAACGACGCATCACCTGGGTCGTTTAGCGTGAATTTGGTTCCATACACGTGGGCTCATACCACCCTACAGCATAGTAACGTGGGTGACGAAGTGAACATAGAAACTGACGTAATAGCAAGACACATAGCAAACCTTATACTAACACGGACATGAAGTCAGTTGTCTATGCTAGAGGAAGCACAAAGCCTCTTGTTCCCATCGTATCACGTGCACAAACATAAATTGAACTAGTAGCCTGTAAGTATCCTGTCAACCAGCTCTGCTACAGTCGGAATATGTCCATCCCGATAAAATTCGTCGCTGCCGAATCTATACGCATTATGCCCAGAAAACATTAGCTCTTTTTCACAGTCTCCCGTGTGTATTATGTTCTGCAAAGTCTTTTGAATGCAAAAACTCCTAGGATCGGGCTTTTCTCCGGTGTTATAGTCATCATGGTCTTTCCAGTTGCTGAACTTGCAGTGGCTCAGACATCCCATGCACCCTATTTGATCCTCACGAATTTCGCGAGCCTTTTCCGCGGTCACAAAAATAACCGTGTCGCTTGGCGTTTTCATCATGGTGTTGTAACCAGCTGCAATCCATGAATCAACGTTCTCTTTGTCGGCAGCTCTTATATACACCCCGCCTGCTCTAGCTCCCAATGTTATCTCAGTATCAAACTCGCCCTCACATTCTTTTTTGAAGGGCACTTGGCGCGCATTCCTCTGTTGTAGCTCCCGTATAAACTCATTCTTCACAGCTGAAGAATAGAAACCAGTTGGGCTGTACCGGTTCAGAAATACATCACCCATGTGTAGCGTAAGAAGTTTTTTTTTCCAATATTCTGATATAGGACTCTCCGCAGTAACCAAGGGGCGAGTACCAAACTGAAATGCCACTGGCCCTATACGCTCATCGTCGAGCCAGTTTTCCCATTCCTTCAGATGCCACACACCACCTGCCATGATTATGACTACATCCGACAAGCCAGCTTCATTCATGAACGTTCTAATGTCAGCCACTCTTTCGAATGGCCCTTGCGGCTCATCTGGCGCCTCGCTATTGCTAAGGCCATTATGGCCTCCCGCAAGCCACGGGTCCTCATATACGACGCCGCCCAGCAAATCCTGCGGAAACTTTTTGTAAGAGCGATTCCACAAAATCCTAAATGCCCGCGCTGAGGAAACTATCGGGTAGTAGTACACACCATATTGTAGAGCTATTTCTGCAAGTTTGTACGGCATACCAGCACCACAGGTGATGCCGTGTATCAGCCCTCTTGCCCCTCCCAAAATGCCATGCAGGACTTCAGTAACGTTACCCATCTCCCACAAAACATTCATATGTATCCTACCACGTCCTTTGGATATATCATACGCAACTCGTGCCTGGCTTATGCCTGCTCTGATGCTGTACTCTATGAGTTCTCTATTGCGTTCGCGTCTAGTTTTTCCGCGATATTGGATAGGAACGTACTCGCCATTGTCATCTACAAGATCTGGACTTGCTCCGGAAAATGTCCCCACCGCACCTGCCGCTGCAAACGCTCCTGAGCTCTGGCCATTACTTACGCCTATTCCCTTACCCCCTTCCACTATTGGCCATACTTCACGACCAGAAATACAAACTTTTTTAATTCCCTTAAGCAAAAGAGCACTCCTCCCAAACCAACTAGTCATCCTCCTACATTCGGGGGTTTTCCACAGTGGAACCACGACATGTCCGAAAGTCTAGCACTTATGGGTGCTTACAGTCAATTGAAATACAGCTTTTAGCGCTGGGGTGTAGACCTAATATCGCATGTTCAGTACAGGAACATTATCCCCAACCTTGCGCCCTAACGGTAATACAGCAACTAGAGTTTTCTCTTCGCTTTTACATGGCACTCGCAGCATATTTTACTGAGGTTCAGATGTAAAAATTCACTACAAAATCGCCTGTGGATAGTTGCACATAATTACCAACTTTGTCTTGTTTAATATAAATGTTGTGCGCCGTGTAGTAAGGTTAGCAAAGCTTTGCTCGCTACTTACCAATCTGGAGTACTTTAATCGCCTTTAGCGCACATGATAATCTGCCGTCAAGCCCTTTAACCTCAGCTCATGTCTTGAACTTTAGAAGCAGAAATTACTGTAAACTTCGATTCGGCCATGATCAACGTTTGAAAATACCGCACCCGTCATATCGCATAGAGTACGTACAAGGCCAGTATAACCGTTTTGGTCGCTGAGCGCCGCTTCACAGCAAGGATAATTCTGCTTTCATACTGCCCCGTAATGAGTTACCATCACCGTCTTCGTGTCTTAAGATATAGTGGCCATGGAACCTGTTCTAACAAAGTTAAGCAATAACTTATCTGTCATCACCGAAAGGGTGGAAGGCGTAAATTCTGTAGGAATAAACCTTTGGGTCAAAGTAGGCAGCAGACACGAGGTATATGAAAAGATCGGGCTAGCGCACTTTCTCGAGCATATGGCTTTCAAAGGTACAAATACCAGATCTGCATTGGATATTGCAAAAATTTTCGACGCTATAGGTGGCAATTTCAATGCCTACACCGACAAAGAGCACACAGTATACCATCTAAAGGTCATGAAAAAAGATGTTGGGACTGCTCTCGATGTGTTAGCAGACCTAGTGCTGGAATCGGCCTTCCCCGAGGACGAGCTGATGAGAGAAAAAGATGTGGTATTACAGGAAATTTACCAAACCAACGACTCGCCAAGCAGCATTATATTCGACAAATACATGGAAGCCGCTTATGAAGGTCAGATTTTCGGAAAATCAATCTTGGGCTCAGTGCAGACTGTCCAGAACTTTTCTAAGGAAGATTTGGTCGCACACATGGATGAGCATTACTTTGGAAGCAACATGATTCTCTCAATCGCTGGAGATATTTCCCATGACGCAGTATTGGAAATGTCTGCAGGCTTTGCCAAAATAAAGGACGGCACGCACAAGCACGTCTCCGCGCCAGAGTACACCGGCGGTCAGTATTTGGAGCAACGCGACTTAGAGCAGGTACACGTAGTTCTAGGCTTTCCAGGCGTATCGTACAATGATAAGAGGTATCATGCATTACAGGTCTTGGACACAATACTGGGAAGTGGCCTGTCTTCAAGGTTATTCCAGGAAGTGCGAGAAAAACTAGGGCTGGTCTACAGTATTTATTCTTTCAACTCAAATTACTCAGACTGTGGAATCTTCTCTATACATGCCGCAACAGAAAGTTCTAAATTGCCAGCACTACTGAAGACTGTAACATCAGAAATAAGGCGCATGCCCAACACTATAGAAAGCGATGAACTAGAACGAGCTAAAAGCAAGCTTGAGTCCGAGATATTGATGTCCCGAGAAAGCCCCGTAGCACGATCCGACGCAATAGGTTACTGTTACTCCAATTACGGGAGATACATAACAAAGGAAGAATTAATCGAAAACATTCGCTCAATAGGGGAAAAGGAAGTACAGGAAGCAGGAAATTGGCTCTTGAGTAATAGTGAAAAAATTACCCTAGCAGCCATAGGTAAACTGGATGGGCTGGCGTCAAGGGACGATGTCGTTGCAATGCTTTCGTAGACGTACTTCTTGCGCCATGCCACTGCGCATACAACGCTACCAAGAGTAAGTGAGATATATGTGGAGCATGAAATGGGAAAATATGGCTTAGCAACTTGTGCCCGCGAGGGCACTTCTCTTTATGTACTCACACAGGTTATAAGCTATCAGGACCCGTAGTGTGTGGGAGTAAACCTGATGCATGCGATTTTATTTCTTCGTCGGTATATCTCAATTTTGCAGCCCCAGAGCTCGGGACAGACGCGTGTTGAGCCCACAGGCCCCATAACATCCTAGAGTGTTTACGGAACATACAAACGCTGATCCAAAACTAAAGAAGGATTATTGCTGCGCTCCGCCCGTATAAAACTTCGTCATAAACCCTACCGTACGTGCGAAACGATATGAGACATAACAAGAACCTAGTATACTCACGAAGATGTTTTTATGTTTTCTAATACCGCACTGCGTACACACCTTGTGATATTAAAACAGTTCCACAATGCGCAAGCCGGTTAAGCGCATCTAACGTACAACTCATCTTGCCGACAACTTTATACCTGCAGTATAAAACACGCACCTATTAGGAAGTCTCTATAAATGGGTAATCCAGCTCCAGCAGATCCAATCCCATGAACGAAAGATGCTATAAGCTCCTTCGCAAAACTTGGCAATCATGCCACTTCCATAAAAAGTTTGATGCTCCTACATAGAAACATGAACTCCTCGTTTCGCAGCCGTTTTCGACTTACTTCCCGGAAAACATATGCGTAAGCAGCTACAAAATCCGGAAAAACCCACAGCGCCGACTATACCGTTAGACAGCACAAACCAAGACCCTGCCCACAATGGCATACGGTATCTATTACCCTATTGGCCACAATGCAGAAGCTTGGTTATTCCATAAAATTCTATTTTCCTTGGAAATGTTTCTTACCAATACCCAACAGCACAAAACCTAACTCTACAAGCGTAAGCACAGTCATCATTGAGAACGACAGAGCTACACGCCAGCCCCGCTATAATCAACCCTGCTGCAGCTCATCCAGGCTACTAAGTCGTGGGTCACGGCAAAGTTATATGCACCAGAGTTCTGCTTGCGTCTGCAGTACATGCAAACCGCCTATAACTACCCTATACCAAGACCCGCTCCCGGCACTACCCCGTAGACGCCAAAAATACCCGATGGCAAATGACTGGTACAGCTGCCTGCAGGCCATAACCTAACCTCGTATAGCAGCCCCCGTTATATGCGGTAACAGGCCCGCAACATCGAAACACCACCCCCAAGCCACCAAACAATGCTCAAGACAACAATACCCTACTGTCCCGCAAGTTTTAGGACCATTTCCCTCTCTATTTCTTCAGAAATGCTGTCGAAGTTATGAGCAGATTCATACCTCTTACCATTTATGAAAAACACGGGCGTAGCATTCACATCAAGCTTGTTAACGGCATGAAACTTCTGCTGGACGATACGGTCCATAAGCGCATCATCCGTGGTGCACCTTTTGAATTCATCATCAGAGATATTGCTGATTTTCGCTATGTTTACCAAAAGCCCAAGATCCTTATACGTGGCTATCAATGTATCAAACGAACTGAAAACTGCCTTTACGTACGAGAAGAAAGACTTATTGTCCTTGTAGCACATGCCCAACATGGCCGCCCTCAATGACAACCTATCTAGCGGAAAATCACGGTATATATAAAGGACCTTACCCGTGTCCACATACACACTTTTTAGACGGGGAAACACCTTGGTCGCAAAGTCAGCACAGTGCGCACAGGAGAACGAAGCATACTCTACAATAACTACCGGAGCGTCTTCTCTTCCCAAGAACCTATCATCCGGTAACAAACCCACAAGCTGCTCTGCAGTCACTTCAATGGCAACACTATCGGTGATAGACTCACCACCCTCGTTCGCCTTTACCGCTAGTGGCCCCATAACGCAGACCGCACACACAGCCACCGCTGGGAAAACTCCCAAAACAAACCGTAAGAACGCCATAACCCCCACCAAAACGAAAGTAAACACCACAAAAGACGTCTACCCACCGCGCGAAAGAAACAGCCTATTTTGCTGCGTCGCCCGCACTTTCTCCAAGCTGCCTGTCATACATTTCAGCAAAATCAATGACTTCCAGCATCAACGGAGGGAATCCCGCAGTAGACGTGACCTTAGCTACCACTTCCCGAACAAACGGGAAAAGTATCCCAGGCGCAGTAATTAGAAGCGCCCTTTTAACTTGCTCCTGGTCAGCACCATCTTCCACAGAAAACACGCCACAATACTTCATTTCGCACACAAACGCAGTGGTCTTTTCTACCACAGAGTCAATGTTGATCTGTAAAGTTACTTCATACAAAGCTATATCTGCCGGTTCGCCCTCAGCAGTCTTCACAGGTAAAGAAGTCGAAGCAACATTCACCGATATGTTAATCTCAGGAGGCGTCTTACTTATCATAAGAAACACCCTCGGAGCATTAGGATTCTCAAAAGACAGATCCTTTATGTATTGCCCCTTTACTTTTATCTTTGGTTGCACTAGAAACCCCCAGACGGAAATACCGCAATTAATTGTTGATTAACGCTGGCCAAACTATAATATGGTCAAGTACTTTTGTACATAGCCTTTGTGAAAAATTGTGGATGGGTATGGTTGAGTTGGCGATATATGCGTTCGTTGCGGCCTTTATTTTCTTCCGCCTATACAGTTCCTTGGGAAAGGCATCCAGCATCAATTTTCACGGTGGCTGTGCTACTCAGGAGGGTCCAGGCGATGGCAGGATTCCTCTCGACTCGCAGCACGAATCTCAAGATCCAGAGCTTGACACTATTGTCGAGCCTGAGTTTCTCGAAAGCGTGACTGAGGGCATCGAGGAGGTACGTAGTAGAGATCCTAGCTTCTCGTTACAGCATTTCATGTCTGGGTCTGCAGCAGCGTTTGAGCTTATCATGAAAGCCTTGGGTCAGGGCGATGTTAAGGTATTGTCGTCGCTGTTAAGCGACAGTATGTACAAATCATTCGAAGCTGAAATTCAACGCCGCAGCAGCGGCGGTCACGTACATGAGGATGTCGTGGTCTCCGTGCTATCTCAGCGTATAGAGGCTGCAAAGGTAGTCAAGGACATAGCATATATCACCGTTAAATTCAGAACAGAGCAGATGAATATCGTTCGTGATAGCTCGGGAACAGTTGTTGACGGCAGCGTTTCTAAGATCAATGTGGTCGAGGACTTGTGGACCTTTGAGAAAGATGCTGACTCACCAAGTAGGAAGTGGTACCTCTCCGCCACAAGGTAGAGTAAACCTTGCAGGCCTGACCGCGATAGTGGCACTTAATTATGTTGCCCCTGAGGCAGCGTCCCCATAGTCGGAGTGCTTTTTACTAGATTAAGCCGTATCTTGAGTTGCGCCACTCGGCGGTACACTGTCACAGAGAATACCAGTTTGCCGCAAAACTACTATTTCTCCACCCTCAAGTACATTCTCTCGGCACACATAGGTCATGTACAAAGCGTATAAAGGTTGCCGTGCCGAATAATATAGTAATGTCTATGAGCCAGCCAAATGCATGTTTGTGCCTCAAAACATACACAGCTTTTTGCGTTGTTATTACGTTTTAGGGAACCTACGAAATATTGGCAGCAAAATGCTCTAATTTTCGTAACTGCAATACCTTAGCAAGGATTCCCAAAGCTGGGACCACCACAAAACCCGTGCGTATATATCTGAAGAGCTCAAAAGCTTACAACTCGTTGCGAAGGGAACTCAAGCACGGTGACATCACTCCCCAAAATTTGACTACCAACTCAAGTTACATGCCGCATGACTATAAGGAAGATGGGTAAGTAACTGTTCAAATCAACACCTAATCTTGTTGCACATAGAACATGAAGAACTGCGATATAGCCGTGCCCTAATGTCTTACAGATCGGAATAGGCGCGGCTGTGCTCTTCAGTGGACTATGGCGTTATGGAATATTGACACCTCTATATGCACCAAAAAACTGCTGCAGTGCCCTCAGCAGGCTAGCTGCACGCTAGGCCCCTTGTAGGACACTACCCTCAGAGGAGAAAATCTTGGTGACTCTCTAAACAAACACCCGGTGCTAGTATAGGCAGCATTACACACATACGTACCATATCTTTCTACCGCCAACACAATACGCCGCAAGCACACCGCCTACTCTAGAAATAGTGCCGCCTGTTGCAATAGCGCACAAAAAGCAAGGGCCATACCTGTTCCACCATTAGTTGGCACATTACAGGCCCATGTTGTACTGCTTAAAAAACTTTCCTCCGATCTTCTATGGCTTTAAGAATCATAAAGCCCATGGTGCCAACAAGCGCACCCATAGGCACAACTAGCATAGACTTCACAAGTAATCCACTTCCATACACGGCCTGCCCATTTTCTATGACGCCATTCCAATACGCGTGGATTATAGTGGCAATAACTGTGTGGAAGAAATACCCAAATACCATAATGATCATATTTGAGACCGCTGTCGCTAACGCTACTGCCGAATGGCCTACATATTCTATGGCCTTACACACGGTAACCAACTGGTATGCTGAGCATATCCCCACCACGAGCAACTGAATAGCTACGCTTGTTCCTGTACTACAACGCCCCATCAACAACATGATAAACGCCAGCACAGTTAGGGTACCGCAATATATTATTATGCTGTAACCATTAACAGACTTACTCAGCATGTAGCTAAACACCAGGGATCCTATACATGACCCTACGAACACTGAAGAAGGAAGAATGGACGCATATTTGCTGCTTATTCCGCAAACTTCAATCAAAAACGCTGTAGCCCATCCATCAGCAAACCCCTCAAGTGGTCCTATCATGCATCCCCCAAGAAGGCTAATTACAAGCAGCTTCTTGTTACAAAGCACCACTTTGACCTGATCGAGAAAACTGCCTTTCTCTATTGAATCTCCTGTATCGTATATAACCAGTGCGGCAAGTATCGCTAAAATACATCCTGACGCGATGATTAGTAATAATATCTTATTCCAGCCGTACTCTTCCACTAGAGTAAGAACTGGCATGCCGCCATACATAGCACCCAAAAACCCTATAACCATGGCAATGGCAGTCATGATCGCAAATCGTTTACCAAAATACATGTTGGAAACTTTAAAGATAGACAGCGCAGCAGCCGCAGAGCCAAGCCCTGTTAGCACTCTACCCATCTGCACTAGTGGCCAAACATCAAATAGCATGGGAACCATGCCCAGTACCGTCAGCGCCATGCAACAGGGAACGACCCGCCTAGGGCCATATCTATCTATCATTATTCCTAGTGGAATATGAGCTGCTGTGTACCCGATATAGTAAAAAGCGGAAAACTGCCCCAAAGAAAACGCCCCAACACCAAACTTCTCCATTATCACACTAGAAAAAGTGTTCGGCATAACCCTGAAAATGTACTGCAGCGCATAAAACATGGCTATGAGAAACCAGGCAAAGAAGCCTCTGCTTGCTATTCCACTCCCATTTACACCCACGACAGACCCCGCATCCACAAAATAATACCGGGGATGGTACCCCATAACCTAGAATTAGTACAGCACATCTTCTTTTGCGGTCTTTTATTGAAAAGGGCGGTAAACTACTAGAATTTCTGGTGCGCGTCCGACACGCAAGCCTCGCTCTCATGTAAGAGTTCTACTACGCGGCGGTGCACAGAATAGATATCGCATCCCCCACCTGCTTCATGCTCGTGACAGCGTACCAACCTGCATCGGTGTTTATTTTCTTCAGCAACATGCAAAAATCCTTCCCTAACCCTGTTGTAGAAGTCTACGCTGCTGCTCTCATACCCATTTCTATCTGCCCTGAGCAAGGCCCTGTCAGTATCCACATCTATTATGAATGTTATATCAGGCACCACACTTGCTACCAGTGAATTCAGTTTGTATATGAGCGCTAAATCAATACCACAGCCATATCCCTGATACGCAACAGTAGAATCTATGCAACGGTCACTAATTACTATTTTGTTCTCGCTGAGCCCACGCTCTACCACCTTAGTAAAGCTCTCCCGGCGCATGGCCAAAAGTAAAAATAGCTCCGTAATAGCATCTACCTGGCAACTCTTTCCTCGCAAGAAGATGCTTCTGAGTTGTTCATTGAAGGACGTTCCCCCTGGTTCCCGCGTTAGGACTACATTATCCTCACCGTGTAGTTCAGACATGTACCTGGCTAGAAGGATAGACTGCGTGGTTTTCCCACATCCGTCTATCCCCTCGAAAGTTATAAACATACCGCCCAAGAATAACTTCAGCAAAATTCTCGCGTCTCAACAAACTTCTCCAGTGCGTCTACGGAGTTTGCACCACAAATGTTCATACCACGCACTGACCCATCTATTCTGCGCAACAGCCCCGTGAGCACCTCACCAGGCCCCGCCTCGACAAACCTAGTACAACCCCGCTTGACCAGGTACTCTACACTCTCTCTCCAGCGCACTCTACTGACCACCTGCTGGGACATAAGATCCTTTATTGCATCACAATCCCCGCATTCACCCGCAGAGACGTTATAGACAACGCTAATTTCCGGGAGCTTGAAATCCTGGGTACTGATGAAATCTCTCAGCTCCTCATACGCAGGCTTCATGAGTGACGAGTGAAATGGGCCACTAACGCGAAGATGAATTATTCTCTTGATAGCCGTTCCTTGTACCAGCTCTGGCAAAACACTTAGAGCCTTGCTCTCCCCGCTAACAACAGTTTGCCCAACACAGTTATCATTGGCTATCTCGCAAATTCCACGCTTCGAGGCACCTTGTACTACCGACACAACATCGTCCATACTCCCACCTATGAGCGCAGCCATGCCCCCCTGACACAATTCAGATGCTCTGGCCATAGCCCTACTTCTAACGTCTAGTATCCGAGCTGTGGTGGATATATCTATGGCCCCTGCTGCGCACAGCGCGGAGTACTCTCCCACAGAATGCCCCACGACGTATTTAGCTATCTTGTGAAGGGGCACACCTAGAACGTATTCAGCTGCCCGGACAACTGCCATTGAAACAGTCATAAGCGCTAACTGTGCATTGCTAGTCGACGTAAGAACGTCGTCGGGACCCTCAAAAATTATACTAGATAGGCTTCTTCCTAAGGCCTCATCGACCTCTTCAAACACCCTGCGGGCCGAAGCGAAATTGTCATGCACTTCCCTGCCCATGCCAACGAACTGCGACCCTTGTCCAGGAAACATAAATGCAGTAGGCACAGCCACTCCCCCTAGCGTCTACATGTGATACGGTCATTATTACTCAACACAACCTAGGTAGTCAAAACTATTATTCAAAGTCAAAAATCTGGCTGGATCTTCTAAAATCCCACGAATTTTTCGTGCATCACCACAGATTCACATTTCGCTATTCGAGAAAATATACACGTATTTTTACCCAGCTGTAATCCAGAGCAAAACGTAAGCTCCACCTCAGTGCAATGCTGGACCACATTGACACGGTCTAGTTTCCCTGATAGGATCGGAGCCGGTTTTGTTTCTTCGCAGGAGGGCTGTAAGAATGAGGAGGGGAATACACCCTGAGGTCTATCCGATCACAGTTGTTTTCACAAACGGTACGGAGAGAGATATGCTCTCGTCTGCGGGTAAGCCCGATGAGAAGGTAAAGGTGCACCTGGAAAGTGACAGGTTTAATCACCCTGCGTGGAATCCTGGGCTCAGATCCGGCAGCACAAGAAATAGCAGAGCGGCGAAGTTCCTAAATAAGTACGGCGACTTATAGAGGCGCGCTGTGCGGGGAATGACCGTTGCAAGTCGGTGCCGTTACCGAACGGTAGGGTACGTTGCCGCCGCAGGGTCAGAGCAGCGTGTCGGTTGTCTTAGAAGTTTCTACAGTGTCGTGGATATGCAGAGCAGTCCGGAGTCGGATGTCGACCTTATGGTTGTTGTCGGAGGGGATGGATTGATGCTGCACAGTCTGCACAATTACGTTATAGGTCCGAACAAAAAAACTCCTGTATACGGGGTGCGCCACGGAACAGTGGGGTTTCTTTTGAACAGCTGCGCGGAAGAGAGCTTGCCTAGTAGAATCGAACGGGCAGTTGCTACGGAGCTAACTCTGCTAAGCATGGATGCCGTAGATGTAGATGGCAATAATCACAGTGCTATAGCGGTAAATGAAGTATCGTTGTTCCGCGGGACTCACCAAGCAGCTAAGCTTAGGATTAGCCTTGATGGCAAGGTTGTCATGACTGAGCTCGTTTCGGATGGCATTATCGTGGCTAGCCCGGCAGGAAGCACGGCGTACAACTTCTCTGCAGGAGGGCCTATTCTCCCATTTAATTCAAACGTTTTGGCGTTGACTTCGGTGAACTCTTTTCGTCCCAGAAGATGGCGTGGGGCCCTAATACCTAATAATGTTGAGGTTGGTATAGAGGTGTTAACACCTGAAGCACGTACCGTGAGTGCAGTTGCTGACTATACAGAGTTTAAGAACATTCGAAGCATAAAAATCCGGCAGACCAACAGCAACAGCGTAACGCTGATGTTTGACCCAGAACATAGGTTGGAGGAAAGAACTATTGCGGAACAGTTTCTTGTGTAGGACCGAGAATGTTGCGCATTGTTTTTAAAGAATCTATACTTCCCACAGTTTGAGCTTAACGAAGATACTTGTGGATATTGCTTACTCGTTTGATGATGTTCTGATAGTCCCTTCGTGTTCCGATGTGTTGCCCGCAGATACAGATGTGAGTACATACGTTACCCGTGAACTGCAGTTGCGTATCCCAATTATGTCTGCAGCTATGGATACAGTTACGGAGTCAGGGCTAGCTATATCGGTCGCGCAGCATGGCGGCATCGGATGCATACACAAAAATATGTCGATCGAACGGCAGGTGGCCGAAGTACAGAAAGTAAAAAAATTTGAGAGCTGGATAGTGAGCGATCCAGTAACTGTGCATCCTGATGCGCCTTTGAAGGAAGCTCTCTCCATCATGCAGCAGCATAGCTACTCAGGCATACCCGTAGTAGACAACAGAAAGCAGCTTGTTGGTATAATCACCAATAGGGATGTGCGTTTCGTTGAGGACTTGAGCTGCAGGGTGTGCGACATCATGACAAAGGAAGCCCTTGTAACCGTACGGGAAGGGGTGAGTCAGTCAGAAGCTACGCGTCTTTTGCACAAGCACAAGATAGAAAGATTAATAGTAACTGATGAGAATGGGTGCTGTATTGGTCTCATCACGGTTAAAGATATAGAAAAGTTCAACAAGTTTCCTAATTCTTGTAAAGACAAGAAAGCCCGTCTGCGTGTTGCTGCGGCTGTGGGTGCAGGGCCTAGAGAGGGCGTGGAGCGCGCGGAAGCATTGATCAACGCTGAAGCGGACGTAATAGTAGTGGATACCGCACATGGGCACTCCACGAGGGTCCTGAATACCGTGAGAGAAATAAAGGCACTGTATCCCTACGCTCAAGTTATCGGTGGTAATGTAGCTACAGCTGCCGGAGCCCTAGCTCTTATAGAGGCAGGGGTTGACGCCGTGAAAGTTGGCATAGGCCCTGGGTCCATATGTACAACCAGAATTGTAACTGGGGTTGGTGTCCCGCAGTTTTCGGCCATACGGGACGTTGCTGCAGCATGCAGAGGAACCGGTGTTGGTGTCATAGCCGATGGGGGCATTAAGCACTCAGGAGACATAGCAAAGTCCATAGCAGCTGGAGCGGACGTAGTCATGATAGGGTCTATTTTTGCAGGAACCGATGAGAGTCCCGGAAAGATAGTGATCTACAGTGGCCGTGCATACAAGTGCTACCGCGGTATGGGCTCAGTGATGGCCATGAAGGATGGCGCAAGTGATCGTTACTTCCAAGAGGCCAGTGGTAAGTTTATACCCGAAGGCGTAGAGGGCAGAGTCCCGTTCAAAGGGGCTGCTTCCGAAGTTATATATCAGCTGGTAGGTGGGCTCAGGTCATCCATGGGATACACGGGAAATAGGACCATAGCTGAAATGAAACAGAACTGCAAGTTTACTGTCATTACCTCTGCAGGTCTGCAGGAAAGCCACGTGCACGGTGTAACAATTACCCAGGAGACCCCGAATTATCACCCTCCTTTTCAACCTCAGTAGTGCGTTCATGACGTTGCTGTAACATAGATCGCGGGTTGGTGTCCTCCATATAAAAAGCGTGCTGCACTTCCGTGATCTCCAAGCGCATGAAGTAGGTGTCACGTTATAGTTGGTGTACGCTTTGCCGGTTTTCATGGGTATATAACTCTTTTTCCTGGCGCAAGAGCCAGTCATTCTTTTTAGTCGCAACACGTGTATTTCTTCATGGCACCTGGCAGAATTTGTTACCCTATGCAAGGTGAGCGTAAACATTTTGTTATTTCTACATGCGCTAACATGAGGCAAGCATTCGTGTACTGCACAGGGTTTAACTCTGAGTATTCTTGTTGGTAAGCTAGCATCTCAACGCTGCAGTGTGTGGTCGGTTTTCGCTGTGTTGGGCGGATTGTGATGCCACCTGTATCGAGACTTGTTTATAGAAGCTGATAGAACTGCGCTCCACCAATGACTTCAAATGTTCCAACACAATACAAACCTAATACATAAGTTTCTCCCATGGACGCAGGATTAGTCATATCGTCACATTATACGTGAACCCGCTGCAAAGCGAGGAAATACGCGATTGCTTTTAGCCCGTGGCGCCACTAAATAAAAATCCCAAAAGGTGTTTAACAACTCGGCAGGCTCCCAAACCTCGTAGAAAAAAATCATACTTTGGTATAGGAAACATTTAAATGTGGCTTTTACTCACGAAAACAAAATGTGCTAGCGTTCGTAAAGACGCACAATGCACAGAGAGAAGGGCCTGATTCTATCTGTGTTGTCTGCTTTATGCTTAAATCTTTTGCTCTACAGCTCGAATGGTGATTACCATTACGTAACCCGAATGTATACCACGTGTACTGCTCTCCAACTGCACTACACAGTCCGCGAGTTAAGCCTTCCGTCCATGAAGCGAGCTCCTTTAGCTACATGACCAAAACAAAACAGCCCCTGCTACGAGTCTCATCCAGTATACGCATATATTGTTTCCAAATTGAGTCTTTATGTAAATGGCAACGCTTCCGGACGTTCTTTAACTGAAACAAGTTTAAAGCACACCAGAGCTTCTGTACGCATACCACAAAATTTTGCTGGCATCTCACTCTGAAACTACAAAAAATACGATCTTTCACTGGGCAAATCTTTGACTCTCAACACCACATATAACGAAACCTTCGTCGTCTGTGATGCAAAGCTACTCGCTATACCTCTCACGTAGAAAAAACGCTATTGATAACCAAAACCACGATCTTCATGCAGCCATGTGCGCGCAAAACCGTGCCACCATTTTTCTCTGCACGCATATTTCGGACAGATTGTTGGCAATATAATAAATCACTCTCCACATGTATAAACGCGTTGTGTAATGGTTTTTTCTTCCCGCAGATTAAAATAGCAAGATGGGTATTATCGCTTATTACAGTAAATAAGAATAAGTCCAAGGGTGATTAGACATCAACTATAAAAGATTGAGCGCTCTTCGCCAGAAAACATTACCGTTTCTGAACTTCAATTAATGTAATAAGCCCGATCACAAAACGTAATATCTGCACAAGTCAATAACTCCAAGGAGAACCTTCTGCGCTGAAACCGGCTTGTATGATCCCGAAACTTTTCCACGGATTGAGAAGACTAAAAACATCTACGAACTACGTGTATCAAGAACCTGTAAAATATCCGCCGTGGACTAGCTCTCAACTACCAGCATAACGATATGCCTGCCTCAGCTATGGAACCGCTGTAAATGCATACCTGGAGCTAGCTGTATACACACAGATAGCCTAGCGTGACAAACCAGCAAACTACCCTTCGGCGATGCCCTAACACAACAATACCGTCTCACAGAACGGCGAATGGTGATGTCATAACACTAATCGCTCTTTCAAGTAATGGAACCTCTACTACCACACCACATACGTATAAGATAAAACTATGTCAGCACAAAAACAGCCGTAATTGCTTTATTAAAAGCAAAAAGACCACAATCTGCCCAAACGGCCAAACTTGCAACCCATTGATCACATAATGGCACTATGAACAAAAATAATAGAACTTAGTACACTAAATATTGAGCATGCTGAAGAGTACGCTGAACCTAAACATGAGTACCTTCGAATACCCATCAATAGCTCAAAACTACGCAATATTGCGCGGTAATCTACCAGAAGCCCTCCTCAAGAACAGAAACGTCCAGCGGGAGACTAACTTCGGTGAAGTTAAAGAATTCCCCCTCAACTCGCCATAGGGGTACCGCAAAAGCCGTGTGGACAACACTTGCGCAAAAGCTGAAACTCTGCAACAGGAAAGAAAAAAGGCTGGCAGCGACCCTCTCTCCCGTGTCTTAAGACAAAGTACCACAGGCGCTAGGAGGCTTAACTTCCGGGTTCGGAATGTTACCGGGTGTTCCACTCCTGCCATAACCACCAGCCAATCTGTAAAGCGACAAAGTTAAAGTAGAAAGACCTGATAAAGTTTCGAATAGTGCAGTCTTAACACTGCACGCATCCGCAAAATGAGTAAACCAATCGGGCTATTAGTACCGGTTAGCTACATGTGTTACCACACTTACACACCCGGCCTATCAACGTGATAGTCTCTCACGGCCCTAATGGGGAAATCTAATCTTGAGGGAGGTTTCTCGCTTAGATGCTTTCAGCAATTATCCCGTCCATACGTAGCTACCCAGCAATGCCGTTGGCACGACAACTGGTACACCAGAGGTATGTCCAACTCGGTCCTCTCGTACTAGAGTCAGATCCTCTCAAATTTCCAACGCCCACGGAAGATAGAAACCGAACTGTCTCACGACGTTCTAAACCCAACTCACGTATCACTTTAATCGGCGAACAGCCGAACCCTTGGGACCTGCTCCAGCCCCGGGATGTGATGAGTCGACATCGAGGTGCCAAACGGTGTCGTCGATATGAACTCTTGGACACCATAAGCCTGTTATCCCCGGCGTACCTTTTATCCGTTGAGCGATGACCCTTCCATTCGGAATCACCGGATCACTATGACCGACTTTCGTCTCTGCTCGGCCTGTCGGCCTCGCAGTCAGGCAGGCTTTTGCCATTGTACTATAAAAGCTGATTTCCGACCAGCTCTAGCCTACCATCGCACGCCTCCGTTACTCTTTAGGAGGCGACCGCCCCAGTCAAACTACCCACCATACAATGTCCTAGCTCCAGAAACATGGAGCCTAGTTAGATGTCAAAAACACGAAGGGTGGTATCTCAAGGATGACTCCACAAGGGCTGGCGCCCCTGCTTCAAAGTCTCCCACCTATCCTGCACATCGCATTCCTAACACCAATGTAAAGCTATAGTAAAGGTGCACGGGGTCTCTTCGTCTACCCGCGGGTACCCCGCATCAGCACGGGGAATTCAATTTCGCTGAGTTGATGCTGGAGACAGCGGGGAAATCGTTACGCCATTCGTGCGGGTCGGAACTTACCCGACAAGGAATTTCGCTACCTTAGGACCGTCAGTTTTACGGCCGCCGTTTACTGGGGCTTCAACTCGGAGCTCTCACCCCTCATATTAACCTTCCAGCACCGGGCAGGCGTCAGGCCCTATACATCCACTTACGTGTTCGCAGAGCCCTGTGTTTTTAGTAAACAGTCGCTACCCCCTGTTTTGTGCCACCTGCAAATGGTTGCCCACCTACAGGTCACCCTTCTCCCTAAGTTACAGGTGCAATTTGCCGAGTTCCTTCAGCATCATTCTCTCAATCGCCTTAGTATTCTCTACCTACCTACCAGTGTCGGTTTGCGGTACGGACTTATTAACTTAAGCGCTATTTCCTGGGACCTTTTTAGGGCATGCGTCAATCCAATAAGACACATACCGGCACTAGATCCGTCACGCTTAAAAGGTTCAGGAATATTAACCTGATTCCCATCGACTACTCCTTTACGGCCT
>NZ_JAQLOH010000021.1 GCF_028204095.1 Candidatus Anaplasma sp. TIGMIC | reverse complement strand
GGACCCTTGGATAATTTTCGTGCCCGGTGTGTTCTTCCTTTATTTTAAAATCGCACTGCTCTTCAATTACTAATTCTTCGCGGACAACTGCCTTACCAAAACATCGGTAATTGGGTCTCCAGCATTCTATTGTTTCTATTCTGCATGAGCCCCTTATTGGAGCAACCGTTACATTCTGTGGTATCCCGTTCAGGCACGACCTTATGAAAGCACCCACATCTGCAAGATCATCTTCGAATCCAACTGCGAGATAGGACTGCGCAAGCGCATAAAGCAGCCTTTTCGGTATTTGACCAAGTTCCCTAGTTTCCAATACCCTAGATACAAGGAACTCTGCAAATATTCTAGGATTCTCTTCTATTTCGTTTTGCGCCGGTATTAGCCAGCGGTGTCCATATTCGTCTTCGGAACTGGCAGCGCACAGCGTATTGAAAAGCAGCGCAAATTTGTGGGGTGAAACTCTGTAAGACTCATCTCTGCACAGGAGAAGGCCCTGCGCACTCACAATGTGGCGCAAGCAGTCCCTGTTTGGTGTATCTATGAGTGTCACAACCATATGAGTACTTTGAGAATTAACAAAAACAATTACAAAGCAATCGCCCTTTCTCAGGTTAGAAAGTAAAATTGCGTAAGCCATTACACGGGCACCATAAGCCGCTACCTACCAGTCACGCAACGTCTCCATACCGTGACTTGCCCCAACAATGCGTGTCTGTATAGAAGGACAAATGTCCAGAAGGTCGCTTCTGTAGCTTAAAGTAAGATACGACGCGGCTATGGGCTCAAGTAATTCGTGTAAACTTGGCACAATGCTCGGGTGCCCATAGCTAGGTACACCGAAACTGCGAGAGGAGACTGGGATCCTGCACTATTTCAGCCATTTACGGCTCACCAAGCACGTTTGCATTTCTACCATTCCGGGACAAATTATATCAAAGTTTACTACAAATGTATAGGTGAGCACCTGTAACCTATAATCCGGAGCAAAGAAGATCTCTCGCGTCCACTATATAGCGAGCACTGTCTGCTTTTTGCCTACTACGCAGCGACGATACCATACCAAAACCCTGTCTAGGATATAGCACATGAACGAGATACAAATTTCCTTATCGCTAGTGGAATTATGTTTGGCTTGTAGGGGGGGGGAGGTTATGCGGCTTGGCCAAGCCACCTCTCTGCTCAATATTAACGGACGTCACTCGGCTCGTCACTTTACACTTCTTACTGCCATGTTTCCATAATTTCTCTAAATCTTCAAGTAGTGCGGAGGTGCACGCAATAGTGTTGAAGGTTTCCCAGTGAGCGACAGGCTCACTACTGCTTTGGGAATAATCCGATGAATGGGTATCATCATTATGATTACGGGCATACGCGCACGAGGGGCGTATTTGAAGAGACAGAAACTTTCTATCTATGATGTCTACGCCGTATTTCACGCTAATCTTGCGCGGAGGAACACTGCTGCCTCCAAGGGAGACGCAGCATTTCACTATGCACGTTATACCACTAGAGCGCACAGGCACGCCATCATTATGTTTGACACGTCCTGCACGCACCACTGTACTTTCGATGGTATAGTACTTTTGTTTGTGTCCTAAAAAGTCAAGGACGGCACATATCACTTCGTTGTTATTTTTTGCCTCTACTAAAGAGGATATGATGCCATTTTTCTGTTCCAATGTTTTATTCGAGTTATCAGGCAGCGATACGGAGACGTCTGTAGGCAGCAGTGAAGAAATACATGCGGGATGATGCTTCCCATCGGAGACTACATAGAATTCCTTCACTTTATTGAGTGAGGTCTCACAGTATTCTGCCAGGATCCTCGTGGCTGAAGGGTCGGTAATGTCCATAAGATGTATTTGAAGTCCATGTGTTTTTATATCAAATATCGTGTCTTTATTGCCGGATTTCTTCACTGCATACTTTACGGCAAGCTGCACTTTCGTACCGTCTTCAGTGCTTTGGTTCCTCTTTTTTATTACAAAGTTGCAACGCTCTTCCACCACTATTTGGCCCAAGCAGCTGCTACTATTGCACGTTGGGGCTTGGTACTCTACGCCAGTAATTGTATGCGCGTCACCCAAAAGCTCCACATCCGAGCAAGATGAAAATTGCTCCAGATGAGACCTGATAAATGAACTTATATTTTCAAGCTCATCAGAATGGCACTGAGAAGAATACGCCTGGGCTAGCGCCACGTATAGTGCTTTTGGAACATTTGCCAGTTCTGGCACGCATTTCGCCTTTGACTCGAGAAAATCTGCTATATTTTTTGAATCAACCGATTGCGCATTTTCGCTAACGTTATATGCGACATTTGATCCACGATTTGAGGTACGAAACTTTTTGAACCACTTTGTAAACGTGTGCGATGAGGGCTTATGGGTGCCGTTCCTATTCGACTTACCCTTTGAAGCACAAAACTTTTCGAACGACTTTGCAAATACGTGTGGTGAGCGCTTATTAGCTCCATCTCTACACAGCAAAAAGTCCAAAGTACAGGTGTTATTTGAGAATTGCATATAGTAACCTACTAGCGTTAACCAAAATGACGATGAGACATGACCTCTCTTTCAGTGTTGGGTATGAACATCTTTGTAAATTCCCCCCCCCCTTGATAATTTCACTACCTCTAAAGAATTCCCTATATTCGCCGATGGGCCGCATATTACGCGCTCAGAATTACATTCCTTAGTTTCTAAAGATGCACTGAGTAACTTAACACTTTCAATTAGTTTGGCAGAGCACGTCACGCCTTTGCAGTGTACATGGCGGACGGTACTATTACTGTGTTCCCAGAATTTACCTTGCAAAAATTCATTGTGCCCAGCCTTATCCAGCCTGCTTATGTCTAGCGTATATACGCCAAGATACTTGAATTTCCCATTTTCGGTTATATGAAACCTTACCCCCAGGCCATGGATCTTGCCACCATCACTAACCAATACGCGACATACTACGTAATACGTATGGTGTGTGTACTTAAAACAGAAGCCGGACATTGAATCAGTAACCACATGTACAACTGCGCGACCGAGAGAAAAATTATTTGCCTTGTGTCCCAAACTGCTTAGTGCAGCGGAAACAACCTGTTCACGATTTTCAGCGCTGTGCAAGCTACAGTTTATACTGACCGTACGGCGTCCTTCAGGAGGGACATTGTGTTGCGCCTCTCCACAAGGTACTCCCATACTTTCTGTTTCAGCCTTCTTAATCATCTCAGTACTTAGGCATGGGGCCGAATCCGTATTTGAGGCTTCAAGAAAACGTCCGTACCTGCACACAGGCTTACGCATTCTTCTCTACTCGTATCTTACCCATAGCTACACCCGTAAAAACATGAATAAAAGTTTCCACGCTACCATCAGCACTTTTTCTTCAAGAAGCTCCAGCACGGTTGGTAACATATACTGCCTTTATAGTTCTATCTGCCTATTGCCAAGTCTCCGCGATGCGCCCCAAACGCGGTTACTGAAAGGTCAAGCTGCCTCCTGCTATACTCAAGCAACTTCACTGTGTCTTCGAGTAAACCAGTACCAAACAAAGTAACCCTGCAATCTAGTGGCAGAATATGGCACGCTTCTCGAGGTACAAAATCCTCGTGCAGAAACCCATCTAGACCGGCTACATAGGCCTCATAGAATTGCACGTTATCAATTATTAAGGATACGCTCCCTGCTTTGAACCCCCCATACACTCCATAAAGTACACCACCACCACATATCAGCCCCCCCCCCTCGGTATAGGCCAGTACGCGACGTCTTACATCATACATTACTTCACCTCGTGTGCGAATTCGGGTGCAGCCATAAGTTAGACGTATTTTATTGCCGGGAATGCCGAGTAGGGTTCCCAGCAAGCTCCTCACGAATCCGCCGCTAGTACCGGTGTTTGCGAATATTCTTCGAGACAAGTATTTAGCGTTTTCTTTTTGCATTCTATAAATGCTCAATGCGCTACCCATGCCATTACTGTGAGTACCAAATGTGGTGATTGTGAACCTATCAACATGCTTGTGCGCAGCGGCCCACGTGCAGGCTCTTCCCGTTGATTTTGGTAACCCGTATTCACCTTTTTCGACCAAGACGACTTCCACCTTTCGAACTTCAAGAGAAAACAATGCCTCCTCCGGGTTCGAGACGGAAATGTTGTGCTCAACCTTCAGGCGCAGCTTTTTGCCATATGGGTTACCAGAGCCCAGTTCATTGCTTATCTCAAAATCGCACTGCTCCTCAACTACTAAATTTCCGTACACGGTGCCTTGTTTTTGATTGGAGCGTGCGCATGGGAAAATATACCGTATACTCGCAATTTTGCATGAATCGCTAATGGGAGATATCGATATACCGAAACCAACCTCAACAAAGCACGATTTTATAAAATAACTAACATCATGAAGTTCGCTTCTGTAGCTTAAAGTAAGATATGCCGCTGCCAAGGCTTCAAGTAATTCGTGTGGAACTTGGCCCAATGCTTCGGTGCCCATTGCTCGGTACACCAGAAACTGTGAGAGGAGACTGGGATCCTGCTCTATTTCATCATTGGACGGTATACCAAGACCGTCTGCATTCCCACGGTTTCCTAAAGAACAAATTCTATCAAAATTTACAGCAAGCTTATAGGGGGAACATTTGTAACTTCTATCCCGTAGCAACAGAAGATCACGAGCACACGTAATATAACGAGCACATGTTGCTTTTGGATATTTGCGTAGAGATAAAACCATACCACAACCTTTTTACACATTTACACACGAACACTGTCCATACATGTAACTGCGGACCTTTAGCGCTGAGTAAGCCCCCCCCCTCTCGTGATGCACAGCTTCGGGAATATGACTAACAGTAAGATTACTGGAGGGTGCTACAGATAACAGATTTTCAAAATCACATTTACCAACGCTGTAACCCAGTAACCTCTTTGCATCTTCAAGTAGCTCACGTCTACATGTAACCGCTTTTTCCGGATCCGTAGTTAAGACACAGTTATCCATATAACTACAGAGATCGCCGCATAGGAATTTGATGTACTGCACAAAATCGCGGGTGCGCAACCTCATGAAGTATGCTTCGGCGCCGAATAAACGAACGTTTTCCCAAGGTCTGCGTTGGTAGATCGTGCACCGGACGTCTACGCCACACACCACACCATATTGGCGTAGTACAGCACAATGTTTGACGCTGTACATTTCTGAGTAGCATTGATCCATTACCTTATCGAGCCGTCTTACTTGCGTGCGACCATGCGTTAGACGCAATTTGCCGTCCGCAATACCTGATAAAACACTCAGTAAGGTTTTTACGAGATCTTTGATACTGGTTGCGCGCCAAACTACTTTGTGTGTGATATAAACCTCATTTCTGGGCTGCAGGCGCCAGCGACTCATAGAGAAAAGAGGTTCAGCACTCCGCAAACCGATTCTGCTGACGTAAAACTTCTTGATTTGTTTGTACGCGTTGTCCCACGAACATCTACTGAGAATGTGATCTAACGATTCCTGCGTACCATGTACGAGTTCTATGCCCACTTTTCGCACACTGAGGTGGTACAAAGTCTCCAGCTTTTTCGAACGCTCTACTCTGTATCTAACACGCAGGCGGACTCTTGGATAATCTTCGTGTCTGGTGTGTTCTTCCTTTATTTTAAAATCGCATTGTTCTTCAATTACTAATTTTGCACGGTCAATTTCCTTCCCAAAACAGTTGCGACTGGGCTTAAAGTAATCTATGGTCGCTACTTTGCACGAATCTCCTATGGGAGTAACCACTACATTCTGTGGTATCCCGTTCAGGCACGACCTTATGAAAGCGCCTACGTCTGTGAGATCATCCTCGAATCCTACTGTGAGATAGGACTGTGCAAGCGCATAAAGCAATTCCTTTGGTACTTGACAAAGTTCCCAAGTTTCCAATGCCCTGGATACAAGAAACTTTGTAAGTGCTAGGGGATTCTTTTCTATTTCGTTACGCGTTGGCACAAGCGATCGTATGCCATTTTCGTATTTGGAAACTTCATCGCACAGTTGGCTGAAAAGCAGCGCAAACTTGTGGGGTGAAACCCTGTAAGACTCGTCCCTACACAGGAGAAGGCCCTGCGCACTTACTATGTGGCGCAAGCAGTTCCTGTTTGGTTTGTTCAGGAATGTCACACCCATATTGGATACCTTCGAAAATTAACAAAAACAATTACAAAGCAATAGCCCTTGCTCATGTCAGAAAGTAAAATCGCGTAAGCCTTTACGCGGGCATCGTAAGTCACTGCCTACTAGCCGCTGACATCTATGTATCGTGACTCGCCTCAACACAGCGTGTCTGTATAGAAGGACAAATGTCCAGAAGGCCGTAGTCTAAGGTAAAATGTGCCGCATCAAGTAATTCGTGTGCACTTGGCCCAATGCCTTGGTGCCCATTGAGCGGTACACTAGAAACTGTGAGAGGAGACTGGGATCCTGCTCCTATTTCATCATTGGACGTTATACCAAGACCATCTGTATTCCTACGGTTTCCTAAAGAACAAATTCTACCGAAATTCACAGCGAGCTTACAGGCGGAACACTTGTCACTCCTATCCCAGAGCGAAAGAAGATCACGAGCACACATAATACGACGAGCACATTCTGCTCTGGGGTTCCTGTATGTAGATAATACCATAACTTTTTCACACATTTACATACGAACACTGACCACGCAGGTAATTGCGGATCTTTAGCGCTAAGGAAGCACTCCCCCCCCCCTTCCCACACAATGCACGGCTTCGAGAGTATGGCTAATAGTAAGATCACTCGAAGGGACTGCAGACATCTGATTGCCAATATCACAATCACCAATGTTGTGTCGCCTCTTTATATCCTCAAGTAGCTCATTTCTACATGTAACAGCTTTTCCCGTCTCCGTAGTGAATACATAGTCATACACATGATCACAGAGATCGCCGGATAGGAATTGGATGTACTGCTTAGAGTCTCCGGTTTGCAACCCAACGCAGGATGCTTTAAGCCCGTATAAACGAACGTTCTCACTAGGATTGCGTCGGAAGATTGTGTACCTTACGACTACACCAAACACCGCGCTGCCATATGGGTGTATCACTGCACAATGTTTGACGTAGTACATTTCTGAGAAGCGTTGGTCCATTACCTTATCGACCTGTGTGCGACCATGCGTTAAATGCAATTTATCATGCGCAATACTTGACGAGACAATCAGCAGTGTTTCTATGAGGTCTTTATTATTGCTTGCGCGCCAAACTACCTTGTGGGTGAAATAAACTTTATTTCTGGGCTGTAAGCGCCATTTGTTCAAAGACAACACAGGCACATCACTTCGCAAACAAGATCTGGCGACGTAGAACTTCTTGATTTGCTTGTGTGCTTCGTTCCACGAACATCTGCTTAGAATGTGATCTGACGATTCTTGCCTAACACCAGGTATGAGTTCTATACCCACTTTTCGCACACTGAGATGGTACAAAGTCTCTAGCTTTTTCGAGCTCTCTACTCTGTACCTAACACGCAGGCGGACTCTTGGATAATCTTCGTGTCCGGTGTGTTCTTCCTTTATTTTAAAATCGCATTGCTCTTCAATTACTAATTCTTCGCGGACAACCGCCCTACCAAAACAGCGGTAATAGGGTCTCCAGCATTCTATTGTTGCTATTCTGCATGAGCCCCTTATTGGAGCAACCGTTCCATTTTGTGGTATCCCGTTCAGGCACGATCTTATAAAAGCGCCCACATCTGCGAGATCATCCTCGAATCCAACTGCGAGATAGGACTGCGCAAGCGCATAAAGCAATTCTTTTGGTATTTGACCAAGTTCTCTAGTTCCTAATGCCCTTGATACGAGGAACTCTGCAAATATTTTGGGATCCTCCTCTATTTCATTGCGTGCAGGTATTGGCCAGCGTATGCCATTGTTGTCTTCAGAAACTTCATCGCAGAGTCTGCTGAAAAGCAGTGCAAACTCGTGGGGTGAAACTCTGTAAGACTCATCCCTACACAGGAGAAGGCCTTGTGCACTTACTATGTGGCGCAAGCAGTTCCTGTTCGGTTTGTTTAAGAGTGTAACACCCATGTGAATACCTTTGAGAGTTAACAAAAATAATTATGAAGGCAACAGACCATGCCTTGGTCCGAAGCAAAATTGTGCAGGACCCTACTCAGACATCAGAAGTCAATTAATAACTACCCATTCAAATACCAACCATCTTTGAGGCCGGCTCTAAGGAAAGATACTATGGCGCCATTGCATCCAGGTAGCTCCGGCGGACAACACGTATCGGCTTTTACAACAAACATGCTGGCGCTCCGAAATTACGCCGCGGAATGCCATCTTGCCGGCGTGCTCAGTTGGGGCCATATTTTACAACACACGTCCGAGGTGCCCCTACTCCACACATCCGCGAAATATGATACTTCAACCCAATTACCTTAAAAGCTCCCGTGTCATGCTATGAACAACAAGAGCCATCCTCAACAAGCGCTGCATGTTGCTATACGAATACATTTCAAGATCGATCCACTTTTACTGAGCCCCACCATACTACTTACTGGAGAGGTGCCATTGCACGATAACCCTCCTAGTTTTTCCAGTATGTGCGAATTACTACGAAGTCTTCTACCCTCATTAACAATATACCATATGTCAATCACCGCACAGCAAAGCATCATATGTCGTCGTGCCTGCACTTATTATCCTCAAGCATGCAGTAGCATCCCTATATCGTACGGCAATGCATATTGAGTGTTGCCACATTGATTGCTGCATGCTAGTGACCACCACATACGCCGCAAAATCAAATAACACCCCGCCTACGTAAAGTTTCATCACTACGATAGCCTGCTGTTCCTACCTCAGATGCATTACACACTACATCACGACACCCCCGCATTTTTACAAAATATCACCGCGCTATTCCAAAATTCTATAGCAGGCTGCAGCACCCTGTAAGCCCGCCATCTTCCAAAAAGATGGACTTTATAATTACCGAAACCTGAATACACATGTACCAAACGCCACTTAACACAGAAAGCAAAATACATGCTCCAATTGCTTCATAAACCTAAAATCACCCCCCCCGTGCTGCATACGAGTGCGCTGTGTAACCAAGCCGGCCCTCAACTACATTATAATCAAGCAATGCCATTGTATCCTCAAGCAAACTGGTACCAAAAAAAGCAACTTCACATCTCAATGGAAGAAAGTAACTTGATTCTGTTGAAGGAGAAGGGTCACCGCGCAAAAACCTTACGTGCCCGTCTACATCTACGGGAAGAAACTCTGATATATGAACAGTGCTCACGCGCAGAAACACTCTGTCTCCTTTAGCGCGACCACGCACCTCATATTCCACGTCTGCACCACACAGCACCGTGCCCGCTATTTCTTTGTCACACACCAGTACGCGACGTCTCACATCGTACGTGTGAGCGTTTCTTCTGTATGCTTGAGAGCAGCCATAGGTTAGGCATATTTTGTCTCGAGGAATGCCTAGCAGAGCGCTTAACAAGCTTCTCAGGAAACCACAACTACTGCCGGTGTTTGCGAAAACCCTACGCGCGAGATAGCGTGCATTCTCGGGCTGCATGCGATATGTGCTCAGTGAGCGACCCAAACCTTCCTGGGTTAGTCCAAATACCGTTATGGTGAACTCCCTAACATACTTGCGGGCTGTTCCCCACGTACACACTTTACCTATGGTATTTTGCTTTAGCTGATGTTCTTTATTCTCCACAAGAGTGGCTGTTACCTTGCGAACTCCTAGGGAGTACAACGACTCCCTAGGTGCCAACTCCGATACTACAAACTCAACAGTGAGACGCAATCTAGTACCATCTTCTACGTCTCGACCCGTCTCGTCTCTTATTCCAAAATCGCACTGTTCCTCAACGATTAAACACCGCCGTGCACGCTTGCGCATACAACTCACACTCTCACCAGGAGTAGCATATCGGATGTTACTTATTCTGCACGAATCGTGGATTGGCACGACTGCAACGTTGTGAGGGAGTTCAACAAAGCATGTCTTGATAAACGAACCTACGTCTTCAAGCTCGCTTTCATAGTCTAAAGTGAGATACGCTCCGGCAAGCGCTTCAAATAGGCCATCGGGAGCATTATGCAACGCGTCAGTTAACAGTGCACGGTACATGAGAAACTGCGAGAGACGCCGTGGATTTCGTTCGATTTCGCTTTCTGTAGGTATTTCGTTCTGCCTCGCTATACGGTCTTGGCTGACTAGGGAACAAATCCTATCAAAGTGGACAGCAAGCGCACGGGGCGAGCATTTATAATTTCTATCCCTCAACAAGAGAAGATCACGCGCACATGTAATGTAGCGCACGCACGCTGCGCTGGGATTCTCACGTAGAGCTAGCACCACACTTGCACCTCTGACACCGAAACCGAAATACCAATTAGAAACCTCCACCTCATACAGAAGAGGGGGGGGGAATTGCATGCAACTACCCCTAGAGGCACAAATGCTGAAAGTCTGCCGTAACCGTACGGACCTGCGTACACACCACTAAATACGGAAACCAACACAGTGAAGGTCGCAACCTAACCGCACGTAGCAACGGCAACACACAGCTGTTACATTGTACCCAACCTATTGACTTTATGTAAAGAAAGAAATAACTTACGCGGGGCCTATCTAGTTATAGGGACCCCAGGGTGGTTGCGTACAAGAGAGTGTGGGTGTACACGGCGTTCGTAAAATAAGTTGTGACCGACAATACACGCTGAGAGAAAAATGGATGTAGAACCGTGTAGTGCATAAGGTAGCATTATAACGATGTCTGTTCATAGTGTGCAGATAACGGTTGAGTTGTTGTGCATGCATGGTTCTGAGTTGTGTTGTTCAACAGAAAAAGCAAATCTTGGCATGCTATGTCAGGGGACTTTTTCGTGTAACACACGCCATCATGTCGAGAATGTTACACGATATGCGGGTTCTTGTGTACGTGTTCAGATCAACGCAGGCTGCTTATTAATTACTTGTTGCGCCAAGTACTCAGTGAGCGATGCCTATGTTCTGTAACATTACTTACAAAGGATGGCATGACATACGTATCGTGTCTTTATCTCCATAAATCCGGGCATGATTGCACTTTATGGAAGCACTTGAAATTTCCTACAAAAAGGCGCTAAGGTGATTTGGAACCATTGGTAGCTTCATCATGAAATCTGCAGTTCTGGAGCTAACAAACCTTTTGTCATGGCTTGTTCTGTGGCCCAAACTACAGGGTTGAGCACGAAAGATTCAAACGAAGTGCTAAAGGACACGCAACGCATATTCTTACTGCAACTTGCTCTTCCATATCTTGGAATGGTTTGACCATGCAGTAGTAGTTCTGCTTGGTGGCATGGTGCAGCACATATGGCTTCATGGTTTTTTTTCTGCGGTAGATTTCTTTAGTTCTGTACCAGCAACGTTGCACAGGGAAAGCGCCCTCAGCCGCATAAATGGCTCACAGAGCCTGAGCAGCATATCGGTTTCGGAGTACTCCATATGGAAACAGCTTGATCTCCGTAAATTCGTGTCTCAGCCCAATAAAATGTGGTTGTCAGTGAGTAGTCAGCGTTTTAAAGGAATGATAATACGGATGTAAAGGTGCTTAAGGTCGGTAAACATGGAAATGTCTTCCATGCAATTCAGCTAGCCGCACTGAAATGCCGCATCAGTAACTGTGCTCAGTACTTATCGTGTGAAGCACAAAATATCACTGTGTGTTGCAGGGATCTGTATTAGCTAATTAGCTAACGTTCTGATTCCTTATGTTGCGCAACACCATTGGCCTTAAGTGTGCGTGGGAAAATGCTGTGAATACATGCCAGACTACCTGGTACAGGGCTCGCAAAACAGTATGGCAGGATAAGATGATACGCATGGTAAATGATGCCTACACAGACAGTAGGACACATTTGTGTATGCATAGCGGCTCCGGAGCTTAGCGTGTTTCACCATCTGAGATGCCTTATCCTCTGTTACGGAATGGGATATAGGGTGACTTGCATAGGTGATGGAGGGCCCTAATGCGCAGGAACATGCACTCGGCATTACAGTAACTTTGTGCACAGTAGACCAAAGTATCTTAGCTATACGTGGGGTTCAAAACGTGCATCATGCGTTCGACGAACGTTAGCTGTTCAATATGAGGATGGAGGCACTAATCTATACGTAGCTTTCTATATTTTTCAGAACCTGTACATGAGCTTCAGGAAGCTCCTTGATGAAGCGCGAAATCTTCATGGGCTGGCTCCAGTTGTTTATTTCTCTTACTGCAACACAGGATATGTACAGCTTTTCCTTCGCTCTGGTGATTCCTACATATGCCAGCCGCCGTTCTTCCTCTAGTGAGTTTTCAGTGAGGTCATTCATAGATTTCTCATGGGGAAAAACTCCTTCTTCCCATCCAGGGAGAAATACGAGGGGAAATTCCAAGCCCTTTGCTGCATGCAAGGTCATAACGTGCACATTGTTGTCATCTCCATCAAGAGAGTCATTGTCAGTTACCAAACTTATATGCTCCAAAAACTTTATCGTGTCATCAAAGCCGGAAATTGCGGAGAATAGCTCCTTTATATTTTCAAGCTTTGACGCTCCGGTTTCAGCGTCACTTTTTAGAGCTTCGATATATCCTGACTCATGGGCTATTGACTTTATCACGTCCAAAGGGGGCTCTGTCTCTGCCATTTTTCTCCAGTAGTCAAATTTTTTCATAAGATCCCGAAGAATGTTTGACGTACGATCCGGGAGCAATCCATCTTGTATCATCGACGTGCTAGCATCGGTGAGCGATAAATTGTGTTGTCTGGAATAAGCCCGTATCTTATTCACTGTGGTCGTGCCTAACTGGCGTTTCGGTTTGTTTATTATTTTTTCGAATGCTATGTCATTGTTCGGGTTTGCTACTAACTTCAAGTATGCCACCAGGTCGCGAATTTCGGCCCTATCATAAAATTTTGTTCCCCCTATAATCTTGTAGGGTATGCCGTACCTTACAAAGTATTCTTCAAACACCCTAGTTTGGAAACTGGCTCTCACGAGTATGGCGATCTCGTCAAACCTATATTCGTGTGAATCACGGATCTGCTCACTGATGTATTGTGCTTCTGAACGCCCATCAAAGAACTTCATCAGCCCCACCTTTTGTCCTGCATCGTTATGTGTCCACAAAGTTTTCTTAAGACGCGACTTGTTGTTATTTATTACGGCAGAGGCCGCGGCTAGTATATTTGATGTTGATCTGTAATTGTGCTCCAACCTTATTACTTTTGCTTCAGGAAAATCATCAGAAAATCTCAGAATGTTGCCAACTTCTGCACCGCGCCAATTGTAAATTGACTGATCATCATCTCCGACGCAGCATAGGTTTTTATGCTTCCGTACCAATAAACGCAGCCACAAATATTGAATCGTATTTATATCTTGATACTCATCTACCATCACATATTTGAGCTGATCTTGGTAATACGAGAGTACACTAGGATTGCTGCTAAGCATCGTTACGCTGAGCAGAAGCAAATCTCCAAAATCAGCGCAGTTTAGTGCTTTTAGTCTAGACTGGTATACCTCGTATATCTTTAGGTTCAATTCACTGGAGTGTTTTTGCAATTCTGTATCCGTAACATCGTGTGGCAGAAGGCCTTTTTCCTTCCACCGCTGTATCGAGTGCAGAATTTTCTTGCATTCGGTAGCAGGATAATGCGGCGCAAGCTCATTCACTACAGTCTTTACAAGCTGTAACTGATCATCGGTACCTATGATGTTAAAATTACTGCTCAGTCCGACTAATTCCGCGTGGCTACGGAGCATTCTTGCAGCTATTGAGTGAAAAGTTCCCAGCCATATTCCGGAAGTATCGACTATGTCGTTTACCCTTACCAACATTTCTTTGGCGGCCTTGTTTGTAAAAGTTACTGCGAGTAACTCGTTAGGCTGCGCAGCGCCGCTTTTGATTATGTAACCCATCCGAGAGGTAATAGTGCGTGTTTTTCCTGTACCTGCCCCAGCCAAGATCAACACAGGCCCGTTTGTTTGTACTACAGCTTCCCTTTGTTTATCATTAAGCTGTGACATAAAGTCTTCTTTCATCAGACCTTCAGTATCTTGCATTCCACCACTATCTTTCTGAAAACCATGATATTCCATACAAAATACTCCAAGGAATGACTACGAAGCGTGCCGACGTGATGCACACCATAGTATCCCATAGGAACATACAATCAACAAAAACAAGGATTTATTGTCCGGCTGTAATGAGCAGGATGCTTGGTTTTTCTGCCGCGAGAGTCTGGGAGAATATTCGCCTTAAGTATTTATGATTTGCTGAAGTGAATACGGTATGGCAGGCGATTTCTAGTCAAACTATGGTATAAGCCAGTAATATACTGCAGGTGTGTAATATGTGTTGAAAAAGAGACAAGTTTCCATCGGCTCATGTTGCGTATGTGAATTGTGCCAGAAAAACTTAGGTAGACATTTTATGTACCTTTTTTGGTATCCGCTAAGGAATGCACATCGCTATTGCATGTTGTGAAATGTCTGCGTGGGTGTCTTGCGTCAGATGCAATCGAAACATAGCGCATAAAGGGCAGGGTGCGGAGCCACATGGTAGCGTTAGTTTGAATGCTTTGGCCAGCATATTCTGTGCAATCACTTTTGCTAATGAGCCGTAAAATGTGGAAACAATTGCCTTGACCTTGGCTGTGAGTGGGACTAAGATTGCTCGTTCTGCAGGTGTGGTTTTCTCAAGATCAAATGAGCGATGGTGTTGTACCGGTTTCCATAGAGAAGGAGTTGGAAGATTCCTATCTATCCTATGCTATGAGTGTCATAGTTAGTAGGGCTATTCCTGACATCCGTGATGGTTTGAAGCCTGTGCACAGGAGAATCTTATACTCCATGTATAAGTCTGGCTATAGCCACGACAAACCGTATAAAAAGGCTGCCAGGGTGGTTGGTGATGTCATGGGTAGGTATCACCCACATGCTGACACGGCGATATACGATGCCTTAGTGCGTATGGCGCAGGACTTTTCTTTGTTGGTACCGCTTATAGATAGCCAAGGTAACTTTGGCTCGGTGGATGGAGATCCTCCTGCATCGATGAGGTACACGGAGGCTAGGCTTGCGCAGTCTGCACATTTTCTTCTGAATGACATTGACGAAGACACGGTCGACTTTCGTCCGAATTATGACGAAAACGAAGAGGAGCCTGTAGTACTTCCGGCTGAGTTTCCCAATGTTCTGGTAAATGGTGCAGGTGGTGTAGCAGTTGGGATGTCTACCAATATTCCTTCCCATAACCTTGGTGAAATTGTTGACGCCTGCGTAATGTACATAGATGACCCTAGTGTCGGTCTTGAGGACCTAATGAGGGTGATTCCAGGGCCCGATTTCCCGACGGGCGGTGTAATAATGGGTGATGAGGGCATAAAGTCTGCTTTTGCTACGGGTCGCGGAACGATAATTATCCAGGGAAGGACGCATATTGAGGAACTGCCATCCGGTAGGCAGGCAATTATTATCGATGAGATACCGTATCAGACAAATAAAGCTAAGCTCGTGGAGCGCATACATGAGCTTGTAAAGGATAAGAAAATAGAGGGTATTGCTGACCTGCGGGATGAATCAAATAAAGCGGGAATAAGGGTAGCTATAGAACTAAAAAGGCAGATAAATTCCCAGGTGGTACTGAATCAGCTTCTCGGTCTTACGCCTCTAAGGACTAGCTTTAGCATCAATACCTTGGTGCTAGACAATAGCCGTCCGCGGGTTATGTCGCTCGTTGAGATAATTTCTACGTTTGTTAATTTCCGCAAGGAAGTACTTGTTCGTAGGACGAGGTTCCGTCTTAGGAAGGTGAGGGAGAGGGCGCATTTATTTATTGGGATGTACATTGCTGTACTCAACATTGATGATATTGTTGCGATAATAAGGGGATCACAGGATGCATCCGAGGCTACAATCGCCCTGCGTGAGCGCAGATGGAAGCCTTCTGATAAAGTGCGTAACATGATAGAGCTAGTATCTGACAGTACGGGTGTTGTGGAAGGGGGGATGTATCAGCTAACGGCTCCGCAGGTGAAAGCGATACTTGAGATGCGTTTGCAGAGGCTTACTGGATTAGAGAAGGGTAAGTTGGAAGTAGAGCTGCAGTCTATGGTTTCACTGATAACTGAGTATACCAAAATTCTTAGTACTGATTCTTTGCTTATGGGCATGGTGCGAGAGGGTCTTCTCGAAGTGAAGAAAAAGGTTGCTGTGGCGAGGAAAACGGCCATAGAGGAATCTAGAGGAGATATAGACGCGGAGAGTCTAATTCCCCGGGAGGAGATGGTTGTTACTGTCACCATGAATGGCTTCATAAAGAGGGTTAAGCTCTCTAACTACAGGGCGCAGAAAAGGGGCGGTAAGGGCCGAGTTGCTCAGGGTATTAAGGAGGAGGATGTAACTACTAAGCTGTTTGTTGTGGATACTCATACGAGTGTCTTGTTCTTCTCGAATGTGGGCAAAGTTTATAAATTGAAGGTCTACAAGCTTCCGCTTGGAGAGCCTGCTTCACGTGGACGGGCACTTGTGAATATTTTCCCGTTAGCTGAAGGTGAGACGGTTACAAGTGTTATGCCTTTGCCTGAGAATGGTGGCGATGATGGCTCTGGGTCGGCGCTCGATATAGTATTTGCTACGGCGTCTGGTAATATAAGACGGAATGCACTTGCCGATTTTCAATACGTTCCATCTAATGGCAAGATAGCTATGGTCTTGAATCCGGTGGATAAGCTAATATCCGCTAGCGTGTGTGAAGTAGGAGATCATGTTTTGCTGTCCAGCAAGAAGGGTAAGAGTATCAGGTTTTCTGTTGGAAACGTGCGTCAGTTTAAGGGTAGGATGTCTGATGGTGTTAGGGCGATTAAACTCGCTGAGGGTGATCAGGTAATCTCTATGTCCGTGCTGTGTGGTGCAGATGCGGATTCTGATGTAAAGGAAGCATATTTGAAGATTCCCGTCGAGCTGCGTATGCAAGCTGCCGAAAGTGGTGTGCTGGGTGACAAAATAACCCGAATGCTTGGTGATTTGTCACTTGATGAGCGTACGGTCAGTGATATGTTGAGAAATGAGCAGTTCATTCTTACCGTTACGGAGAATGGCTTTGGTAAGCGAACCTCAGCCTATGAATATCGCACCACGTCTCGAGGAGGCGTTGGGGTATTCAATATACTCACAACTGCGCGTAACGGAAATGTTGTTGCGAGCTTCCCAGTGGCTCACAGTGACCAGGTTATGCTGATTACAGATAAGGGAAAGCTGATACGTATTTCCGTCTCAGATATAAGAATAATAGGGCGCAGTACGCAGGGTGTTACATTGTTTAAGATGGAAAAGGGTGAGAAGGTAGTCTCGGTTGCACCTGTTATAGATAGCGGGGATAGTAGCGATGACTGTGAAGAAGAAGGGAACTCCGATTCGTAACGCCTATGCGTAAAGTTGATACAATTTTCGGCAGATTTTTTAGCGCTAATCCCGAGCCGCGTATAGAGCTTCAGTACAGAAACGAGTTCACGTTGCTTGTGGCAATTGTGTTGTCAGCGCGGACTACGGATGTAAGTGTAAACAAGATCACTGCGAGATTGTTTGACGTCGCGGATACGCCCAAGAAAATGCTGAGTCTTGGTGAGGATGCTTTGAAAGGCTACATAAACAGCATAGGGCTGTATAACTCCAAAGCAAAAAATATAATGCAGCTCAGTAAAACCATAGAATATGAATACGGTGGTGAGATCCCGCGCGATTTTGATGTATTAACGTCGCTTCCTGGTGTTGGTAGAAAAAGCGCTAACGTGTTTTTAAATTCCGCTCTAGGAATGCCTACCATTGCAGTAGATACTCATGTGTTTAGGGTCAGCAATCGCATAGGTATAGTCAGTGAGAACAGCGTTTTAGGAGTTGAGAAATCGCTCGAAAAAGTTATCCCAAGTAAGTGGAAACTATATGCTCACCATTGGCTAGTGTTACATGGCAGGTATGTGTGTAAGTCGCGAATGCCATTGTGCCAGAAATGTATAATAAGTGATCTTTGCGATAGTAGCAGAGTATAATCGCGATTTACCCTCATTTAAGTATTTAGGTGTACCGCACGTTCTTCGTTGTGTATCACCACAATGTCCCAATGCAGGCCGTAAATTGAAGTTGTTTAGGTATACCAGCGTCAAGTCAGCCCCGGAAGGTGCGACACTCATCACCCGCATGATGGGACATGTGCCAATTTGTGCGTACAGGGTACGGCAAATTAATTAACAAAAATGGGCCGAGTAGTCGACGTTACACGTGTCTTATGTGCAGCGCAGATTTGCCGAGCTTCCATATTCGAGCCCTACAATCACGCCTGTACAGTTTTTTGAAGACCTCATCAGTAAGCCGTATTTCCTAGAATATTAATCTAAAGCCCATCTCACAGCCCGAATAAGACAGACCAAATTGCGCAACAGCCGAATTGCCTGTTCTTCCCTCAGGACTGATATCATCTACAAGCTTAT
>NZ_JAQLOH010000020.1 GCF_028204095.1 Candidatus Anaplasma sp. TIGMIC | reverse complement strand
CTCCTTCGCTTCTCCCTCATCCTGTGTGCTACATGTGTTCGGCTAAGGGGGTTGCCCCTCATACCAACAAACACAAGAGATTGTTCCGTAATGCGATACGGACAAACTTTTATGTACCCATTTATCAACGCCTTAACACACGGCAAAATCGGGACAACCCTTTCTTTCTTTCCTTTACCAATAACTCTCAACTCATCAGAAGCCAGATCACACATACGCAATTCAACTGCCTCGCTAACTCTCAGCCCACAGCCATAAAGCAATGCAGCCATTGCGGCGTCTCTCATTGAAGTCCAATGAATGGCGCTTTCTTCATTTATTATTTTCAGCGCCTGTGATTTTACCAAAACCTTGGGTAGGGATTTTCTTGATATGGGGCTTGCAATGTTAAACACTGCCTGGTTGGATACGTTGCATTTCAAGTGCAAATAGCGAAAAAAATTTCTCAATACCGAGATTGCCCTGGCGTTTGAGGTTGAGTTTTTTCCTGTTTTGCAGCGCAACGCAAGCCACTTTCTGAACTCTGAGATATGCAATCCACTAATATCCGAAAGGGAAATATACGGAACTGCCCTTACGCTGCAGATGGTCGCTAAAAATCCCTTTGCATCCCTCTCATATGCTTCAATCGTGTTTGATGAATATCCTTTTTCATCTCTCATCCATCGTAGCCAGTCCTCGACTACAGGAAGTAAGTCAGATCCGTCCACTGCAATACCTGCCACCACGACGTTAATGTTATGTGTGATTCTTGTTATGGAACAGATTTTTATGTTCGAGGCAGATTTTCGTGCAATGCGTTTCAACTCTTGTCTACAGACTGCACAAAAATTCCGGTCGGGTATCTCTTCCCGGCATCTATGGCAACATCCAACATCTGTGGTAGATTCAGAATTATGTGAGGCTCACTGTAATACCACACCACTATGTAACAGGTCTGATTCTGCGTACTTAGCGCACTATAATTTTTTCACTGCCTCAAACAGAAAATGTGGCACCAACTTTCCTTACACTATACCAGCACGTTCACGAATAATGCCACCCAGATTATATTTTTTCTGTTGATAATACATATACTAGGCTATACCATTCTGGCGGTGTTTTGCTTGGAAGATTGGGTGCAGATTACAGTTTTGGGAGCTGGAGCGTTCGGTACAGCGATGTCTGTGGCGCTTCGCAGTGCTGTAAGCGATGTGGTACTTTGGAGTAGAAACCAGCGCGTCGTCGACGAACTTCGAACAAGCGGAGAGAACCTCTCGTATCTGGCCGGCAGCCCTGTGCCCAGAAGTATAAACGTCACAACTGATCTTGAGCTCGCGCTGCAGAACACATCAGTAGTACTTCTGTGTGTGCCTACACAGGAACTACGCAATTTGTGCAACATAGTAAAAGATTCAGCTGCCCTGCGCGCAAACGTACCCGTTCTGGTTTGCAGCAAGGGAATAGAGAGTGAGTCACTAAAGTTTGCTGGCGAAATCGTGGCAGAAGTACTGCCAAGTAATCCAACTCTTGTACTGTCTGGTCCAGCACTTGCTAGAGAAATGGTTCAAGGCTTGCCGTGTGCTATGGTTCTTGCGGGAGATGATATTCATGTAGCAGCATCGCTTGCAGGAAGGTTAAGCAGTCCATCTGTATCGGTGGTTCATAGTAGCGACTATCTCGGCGTTCAGATCGGTTCTGTTCTCAAGAATGTAATTGCGATAGCATGCGGGATAGTTGCAGGCCGGAAGCTTGGGCATAACGCTACCACAATGGTTATAGTTCAAGGACTTGCAGAAATACAGGCACTGTGCACAGCGAAGACAGGGCACGCTGACATTGCCACTATAACTGGGCTTGCGTGTCTTGGGGACTTGGTGTTGACCTGCACATCATCGAGCTCGCGCAATATGTCCTTTGGGCTATCTATAGGGCAGAGTAACAACGTAAATGACAAAGCTAGTGCACAGGTGTTAGTTGAGGGGGCTGAAAGCGCACAATCCGTCGAGAATCTAGGTCTCTCCCTTGGAGTTGACTTACCCATTTGTTACGCTGTTTCTAGATTGCTGAAAAAACAACTAACAGTCGATCAGCTAATAAACCAAATACTGCACTCACCGTTTAACAAGCGCCACAACAGCGCGCAGCAATAACTTATGTCACGCGGACTCCCCACATAAAAGCATTCTGTCTGTATGCACAGAGAAGGGAGGGCTGTTGCCCGTGACCGCAAGTGAGCATCACCCACTACATAGCCCAAGTACTTTAAGCTTTCGGTGAAGGGCAGATCTCTCCATGCCGATGAATTCTGCTGTTCTCGAAACACTCCCACCAAACCTAGACAACTGAGTCTTCAGATACTGTCTCTCGAACTCCTCTCTCGCCTTTCTAAGCGGCGCAGACACTATATGCGTAAATACGCTATTGATTGGAGCCCCACTTACTATCTCTGCCGGGAGATCATCCACAGTTATCGTATCTTTCGCACTCTGCATAATCATGACCCACTCCAAAACATTGCGGAGTTGCCTTAGGTTGCCAGGCCAGCAGTAGGATTGCATTGCAACGATGGCATCCTCACTTATGATGCGTGGCGTCAGCCCCATCTTTTTGCATATGCTCTTCATCATGTACTCACAGATCTCTGGAAGGTCCACACAGTACTCAGAAAGCGATGGTATGCGAATTGGGAACACACTAAGCCTGTAATACAAATCCTCACAAAACCTACCAAGGCGAACTTCTTCTTCCATGACCCTGGATGATGATGCTATGACCCTAGTATCGACGATTACAGGAATCTTCCCATTTTCTCTGTATATCCTACCTTCTTGAAGCAATCTCATAATACGAAGCTGCGCATCGTATCTTAGGTCTGTAACCTCGTCTATAAATAGAGTTCCGTGGTTAGCTTGCTCCACAATACCGACACTGTGAGGTACGATGTGATGCAACGCATTGCTCTCATCCTCACTGCCGAAAATATTTTCTAGGTACCGGCTTTCAGGCAAAATAGATGGGCAAAAACTAACAAAAGAGCTCCCGCCCCTAAACTTCTTGTGAATCAGCCGCGCAACAACTTCCTTACCAGTTCCCGGAGCACCCGTGATTAAAATCCTGCTAAACGTAGAAGCAGCCTTATTGATCGTCGCCCGCAAACTTTTGATCTGCGGAGAATTACCTACGAGTTCATAGTCCTCGAAAAAGGATCTAAGCTCATCATTCTCTCGACGTAGCCTGCCGGACTCAACGGCGCGCTTTACCACCAACTTCAATCTATTCTCAGTGAATGGCTTCTCGATATAATCATACGCTCCTATATGCAGAGATTTAACTGCAGTAGCTATGTTCCCATGGCCGCTTATGATAATAACCGGCAGGCTCGAATATCTTTCGCGAAGCTTCTCCAACACACTAAGCCCGTCGATATCTGAGCCCTTCAACCATATATCAAGGAGTACTACATCAGGCTCTCGTTCATAAGCGAGCTTCATTGCTGATAACCCGTCGGCACACACCCTGGTTACGTAGTTGTCATCCCGCAAGATATCCTGGATCATCGCTCTCAGATCTGCTTCATCGTCCACGATAAGCACTTCGGGAGTATAAAATCTCTTCACCTTTGACATAAACTCCACACCTTCTTTAGATCAGCAAACATTCTACTTAGCGGAGTAAAAATACGCTTAACCTGACACATAACAACACGGTGTACGCAACTCTCACCTGATGATATTTGCACACACGGTTGTGTTCAACCAAAATAATGCAGATTGTGCAACTTTTTTACAACACATCCTGGTGCATTTACGCATCCACATTTTTTAACATCCGCTCCGTAACGCCGCATGGAACGCATTATTTTTGCACAGCTACTCCCCCGGGAATACTTGCATCTATCTCCTTCCACATCAGTAGATCTTCATAGCTTCCATGCAGTTGCTGGACGTGTTTCCACGCCAACTTAGGATCTTGCTCAGGCAACCTTATTTGCAGACCACTTGATAAATTAACGTTCCATCTTCCATCATCAAGCAAGGAAAAGGATGAAATCATTGTGCTGAGAATGTCCCCGCTGCCCAGCACTTCTCGTACAAACTCAAGATAATCTGGCGCCTTGTCTCCATAAAGAGACACAAGATTTTTAAATCTCTCTGGAGAATTTAATATTACATACCCCGCTTCATCTATTATCGAATTGGAACCATCATGCACCCAGTTAGCAAAGGCTTTGTACTCTTCCACGCTAATATTTAGCGTTCCGTTATATATTACCCTACTCACTGTAACTGACTTGACCCACGGACTGCTGCGCCTAATAAGCTCGCTAAGCTTCTTCAAAGGTATTAAAAGTATCGGTCTATCATGGGCCACAGTTCGAATAATATCTTCGGTGGCTATCATGTTATTACCGTGAACAATAACATTTCTAACTGGCAGACCCATACTCACCATAGCGTGCGACAGCCCGTGGGAGACCTTATTACCCCTCTGTAAGCGTGGCACAACGATGCACATGATTAAGACAATCGCTATACTTAGCAAACCAATGCCTCGCCAAAATGGGCGCGACAGCTCCTGTTTGATTTTGTATATTGCGGCTCGTACTTTTTTTACTGCAAGCTCAAAATACATATGAAAGCACATATTCTTTGGGACATAGTACCTCTTTTACCCCCAAAAATACATACTTTGAGTAAACGCAGAGCGCTCATTGCACCTAAGCCCACTTATAGCCATATGAAACTCCATACTATATGTTTTGAAATTTTCTGAAACCTCTACAGGCTGCCACAGCCCAAAATGAGAAATAGTGTGAGGTATGAAGTTAAAATGAACAGTTAACACGCCTCCCATAACAGCCATGCGGCATTTCATGTATTCCTTTCATACGCACTTCTGTGGACGATACCTGGCTATGATGCTCTCATGAGCTCTAGCCCAAAATAATAGCACTACATTTTTAATCATCTTTGACACACTCATCGCCTCCCGAAAGGGAGTCTGCGTGCCAAAGTCACTGCTGCATAACTTGCTTTTTAAATAGACAGGCTCTGTCTTTAGCTATGCACTGCATATGCAGTGCATGTAGGTACTGCCGGACCTTAATGCACTCCACAGTCCTGCTGTTAGCAAAATACACGGCTTGTTTTCCCAACACGCACCAGATCTAGCTTACGATTTCCGTATCTAGGAGCATAAACCATCACTGCACTACGCCACAGCGCATCTCTAGAACAGTCAGAGCCCCTATACTTGCGTGATGTAAAATCTTATTACGGCAACATGGATTCAAACTTGTCCCAACAGTCCTTTTCCAATGCTGTGCCATAGACTTGGTTTATTTCTAGTATCCCGCATGGAGAAGTCACATTAATTTCAAGTAAATGCCCGCCCAAAATATCAATACCTGCGAGCACAATGCCCGCACCTGATATCGCACTACCCACTGCGTGACATATAGCTAAATCCCTATCAGACAGCACCACAGCTTCTGGGACCGCCCCAACGCTTAGATTCGTTCTGAATTCACTGCGCGTAGATACTCTACGCCGTATCGCACCTATGGGCTCGCCACACAACAAAATTACCCTTTTATCGTCGTCAACGCCGGGTACGAATCTCTGCACAACTACTGGAGCCCCGTACCGCGCAGACATAATATCCAATATTGAGCCAACATCAATATCACCTCGTAGTCTTATGACCCCATCTCCTCCGTAGCTGTACAATGGCTTAACCACTATATCTCTGTACTCACGGTAAAATGCGTACATTTCCTCACGGTTTTCTGTGATCAAAGTGGGCGGAATAAACTCAGAAAACATAAGAGGAGATAACTTTTCCGGAAAATCTCTAACTGCCTTCGGACTGTTTATGAAAAGCACATTTTTGAGCATTTCGAGCATGTACGTAGTGGTGATGTACCTCATGTCAAATGGCGGATTCTGGCGGACAAATATCATGTCCAGCTCTTCAAGATGTAACCTCACCTTATCGTATAGCTGCAGCGAGTCTTCTTTCACGCTCACAGAACAGGCATCTGCCACAAGACGCCCCTCAGATAGAGAAAGCGCACTTGGCTCATAAAAAAACAGGCTGTGACCTCGACGCGTACCTTCCTCTATGAACTTTGCGGTTAGATCCTTACCCACGACAACGCCGGCATCCATTTGAAACGCGGCTTTCAACAACTCTTATCCCCTAACGTAACCTGCTGTATTTGAGCCTAACGTAACTTATTACCTGCTTTACCCCACGCACGCGCTTGGCTACAGCAATAGCGGTATTTAGCTCCTTCTGGCTCTGAGCAATACCCATTAGGTACACAACACCCCCGACAGTGTTCACACTATAGTTTACAGATTTGACGCCAGCCCGGACCACTAGGCGCGCCCTGACTTGTGCACTGATTGCACTATCTGCAGCGTATGTCCTTAAGTCTACGGCACCTTGTTCGATCACTATCTCGTTAACAACTTCCTTCACGTCTTTTTGCTGCCATGCAGCTTTTTCTGCCTGCATGCGTTTTTCAGGAGAAGCTACTGTGCCCAGAAGCAAAACCCTACCTTCACTTACCTTGGCTGTGACAGAAGAAAATATGCCGTACCTGAACAGCTCCCTGTTGAGCTTGATTAAAATCGACGCGTCATCGATAACGTCACCCACTGTCCGCTCTTGCATTGCAACGACAGCGCCCGTAGCGACAGCAAGCCCGGCAACCACTGCACTGCACCCTGTTTGTGTAGCCACAAACAGAACTGCCAATATTACGGCACCTAACCTCTTGCCCATCTACATCTTAACCAATGCACAACGCTCGTTTTATAAATAAAATGCGCCCTTGTGTAAACTAAATAATGCCCCACGCACCCCAACACTGGGACGTAACGCAGACACAAAAACTAGGAGTTCTACCCCCTTAGGAAACCCCTATCGGGTCGATGCCAACACATTAATCCTTTCTCATCCGAGGAGCAATATAATTTTATTTATTATCCAAGGTTAACTGCACTTGCCCCATTGCAAACTAACACCCCGTTCTTGATTGTTTACGGTATCAATTGGTTGTTTGTTGCTTCCAACTGTATGATCCTCATAGCAATGTCTCTCAAATAGGGCCCAGTGCAATATGGCCCCGAGTAACGGGGTTTTAAGCAGGGCTTTAATGCATGGTGAGCCGAAATATGTGTCATTGTTCACGGAAATAGGGATTGTCACACAGATGCACCATAATCTTAAACTCACACACTCACTGGGCTTCTTCCCACACATACAGTGGAGCATATCTTTTGCAAAGCTGGGCTGCAGGTGTTTTGGTATTGCCCTGCATTACCCATGTAAATGCATGCTATGGGGCCTGAGGCTTTGGTGCGCGTCTTTTATGCGTCAACATTCGCACAATGCTGATAAGTAGACAAGCTCTGTGCTGTTCCCAGACTAGATGCTGTGGCAACCTGAACCGACCGTTCAAGAATACACAAGCAGCTGTACTAATTCTGCGTTAGGTAAATATAGTCGCGTAAAAAGTTTTCTTTGCTGCATTTAATTTTTCCGTAGCCTTACGGGACATTGTGATAGAAAATAAACTCTGTCTTCCGTGGTATAGATCATGAACAAGTACAGGTCGCACTTATGTAATAAGCTTTGTTTAGCAGACATAGGCAATGAGGTCACTCTGTCCGGATGGGTACATAGAAAACGCGATCACGGAGGTGTGTTGTTTGTTGATCTGCGAGACTTTTATGGGATAACGCAGCTTGTGTTAAACGAATCCACGGATCCTGAACTGTTCAACAGCGCACGTATTACAAGTCTAGAAAGTGTAATCACAGTAAAAGGTAAGGTAGCTGCGCGCAGTGAGGAGACAGTAAATACCTCCATAAGTACAGGCAGCATCGAAGTTGTAGTACACTCGTGGGAAGTGGAGTCCGCCGCAGAAGCGCTGCCGATACATATTCCTACAAGCGTGAACCACCCAGAGGATCTTAGGCTAAAGTACAGATTTTTGGATCTGAGATGTGACAAGGTAAAAAACAATGTGTTGCTGAGGTCGGAAGTTGTTTCAGCAATGAGAAAAGCCATGGAGAGTCGGGGATTCGTTGAGGTACAAACTCCTATCCTCACAGCGTCATCACCTGAAGGTGCAAGAGACTACCTTGTGCCAAGTAGGCTTCATGCAGGAAAGTTTTACGCATTGCCTCAGGCTCCACAAATATTTAAACAGCTACTCATGGCCAGTGGGTTTGATAAGTACTTTCAAATCGCACCTTGCTTCCGTGACGAAGATGCTAGAGCAGACCGATCACCAGGTGAGTTTTATCAGTTGGATATCGAAATGGCGTTCGCAACACAAGAGGACGTGTTCTCGGTGGTTGAGCCCTTGTTGTACGATATTTTCACAAAGTTTGCCGGAAGCAATAAAAGCGTATCGTCTCACTTTCCCAGAATTACGTACAAGGACTCTATGCTTCTTTACGGGTCTGACAAGCCTGACCTGCGGAATCCACTGAAGATAGCAGATGTGTCCGAGGTTTTCAGGAACTCAAATTTCCGTACCTTCAGCGAGGGAGTTACAAGGGGCTCTGTGGTTAGAGCAATACCGGCCCCGAAAACTTCAGAGTGCACCAGGGGCTTTTTTGATAGCAAGGTTGAGTTTGCAAAAAAGCATGGTGCACCGGGATTGGGATACATTACGTTTGGTGCAGATGGAGTAGCCAAAGGTCCTGTGGCTAAGTTTTTGAGTGAAGATGAACTCCAAAAGATCAAATCTCTGGCCAACATAGAAAGTGGCGACAGCGTATTCTTTGTTTGTGACCATGTTGACAAGGCAACTGCGCTTTCAGGCAGCATAAGGGAGCTGCTTGGGACCGAGCTCAACCTGGTGGAACAGGATACATTTAGATTTTGTTGGGTAATAGACTTTCCATACTTCCAGTACAGCAATGGCAAGTTGGAATTCTCACACAATCCCTTTTCTATGCCCCAGGGTGGTATGGAAGCATTGGTACATTCAGATGCCAAAGACATAGTAGCGTACCAATACGACCTTGTGTGCAATGGCATTGAGATTTCCAGTGGCGCCATCAGAAACCACAAGCTCGACATACTGTATAAGGCATTCTCAATGGTAGGCTACAGCGAGGAAGAAGTTGATTCAGAATTCGGTGCACTAACGCGCGCCTTTAGGTTTGGAGTACCACCTCACGGCGGCATAGCACCTGGAGTGGATAGGATCGTTATGTTGCTTGCAGATGCATCCAACATAAGGGAGGTAATATACTTTCCTTTGACGCAAATGGGGGAAGACTTGCTCATGGGTGCTCCGTGCGAGGTCGAGAAAAACCGTCTCAACGAATTATCTATAGCGCTGAATATCAGACCCAAGCTGGACAACGGGAGAGCTTGATTGCTTGGCGATAACTAGAGCTTTCGTTTTTGTATATCCCAGGTGGAGTGACGTACATGAGTGCTGTAGATCCAACGGCCATACGACTCCACAGTTACAAGACATGGCTGACTTGCATACGCTATATGTGCAGAGTCGGCACGAATTGTTATGGTTTGTTACGCTGTAACATTCTACCGTATCAGCCAGGGCTATGACCTGTGCAGCCGGAGCTTTCCAGTCTTGTATAATGTTCCCAAGTTGAACTTGATACAGTTTTCTTCTGTTAGCAGCAAGGGTTAGGTACACGATGCATTGCCCATAGTTCACCATGTGTACCCGCAAAAAATTTCAGGCAAAGCAACTTTCTGACAGCAATATTGCAATCACAACACGTACAATGTACTGTACGCATTCTGTAGCGAGCAACATGTGAATTTAACTGAAAATTAACGAATACGTTGTTGAATACTGCGTTTGGCATGGCGGACCGTCCCTAGACATGAATATAAAACCACCTGTAGCAGTTATGTTTGATTGGTGTAATACCATAGTAAAGGTGGGTAAGGCAGACTTGGGCATACTGAGAAGAGTTCTGCATGCCATGGGGGCGCAGAACGTCGAGCTTTCTAGCATCCCGAACGTCAATATCTCAAGATATCTCGCGGTACATTTGGGTGACCGCAGTGTAGAAGCAATGAGATTGTACGAGAGGATCTCAAGGCAACAAAAGAAAAGAACGTTAGAGATAAATGAAAACGTACGGGAGCTATTAAAGTTTTTGGAGAGTAACAACATAAGTACAGGTATTGTCAGCAATAAGCCCGGTAAGCATTTGCGTAACGAGGTTAGGAGCCTGGGGTTGGAAAAACATTTTTCTGTTATACTAGGCGCTGGAGATACTCCAGAGAACAAGCCGTCGCCAACACCCATATTTGCAGCACTTGATATTTTGGGCGTAGAACCAAGTAAACGTGTATTTTTTGTAGGAGATAGTGACTCTGACATAGAGAGTGCTAAACGTGCAAATTGCCTACCAATTGCTTTTGATAACTCTTCCGCTAAGGGGGTATTGTCCTTCAGCAACTTTCATGATTTCGGTAATTTTGTGGACAACTTACTGAACTAGATGATGCATGTCTTTGTGATCGCCAGCCCCTTAAAGAGAATATTAGCAGCTTCTATAGATCTTGCTCTTACTGCAGCTGTTGTTGTGCCTGTGGCTTGGGGTGTTGGTCTTGATGCTTTAGCACTGTTCATTGCGTTTTTCATAGTGACTTGCAGTTATCACTCGGTTTTTTTTGTTCGTTATCGCTGTGCATCACTAGGACAGAGTATAATGCGAATCCAGACTGTCACACTCCACGGACACGCAGTAGGTCTTAGAGAAGTTTTTGATAGGACTGTGCTTCAATTTTTATGTCCAGCCATATTCATGTTATTGATGCACATAATCAACATCGCAACTCCTTCGGGGCCAGTTCTTGTGCTTCTACTCGTATCACATACATGTGTAGTTTGCTTTTGGGCATACTGGTATGCTTTGGCAGTGTTTACCCCTCGCAAACAAGCCTTGCATGACTTAATATGCGGTACGATAGTGACGGTTAAAAAGCGCACCTCCGACATCCCCTAATCCTGATCATGACACACTTTTGTTACGTTACATGACTATTTTGCAGGACCAAAAAAGTGACTGCGCGACCGTCGTAACACCGTGACAGAAGCCCATTTTGATAACATCAATCCTGCGCACATGTACCAGTAACAATTCCGCATAGTAAAATCTCTGCATGGTTGCGCTCTTAAGTATTAGGCTTTATATTGTCCTAGTGGAAGTGCCGTAGTGCGCTTCTTGGTCTCAATCTTCAAAGTCTGGTAAGAAATATATGGATGAAAGGCTGATTTACCACTTCGGGAGAAGTAGGTGTGACGGTGGCGCGCATTTGGTACATTTGCTTGGCGGCAAAGGTGCTGGTCTGGCAGAAATGTGCACTCTTGGCATAAATGTGCCGCCTGGGTTCACCATTACAACATCAGCATGTAATATGTACCAGCAAAGCGGTAGTTTGCCTGAAGACATCCTAAAGCAGCTGCCAGAAGCCCTAGAATGTTTGGGAAAAGCTGTGAGCCTTGAGTTTGGTAACCCCGACTGTCCGCTATTGGTGTCGGTGCGGTCTGGGAGCGTACAGTCGATGCCAGGAATGCTAGATACCATACTAAATGTAGGTCTGAATGACAATGTAGTGGAGAGATTGAAATCGACACACGGAGGCAGGTTTGCGTTTGACATATACAGAAGACTCATAGAAATGTACTCTGCATCGGTATTGCGCCTAGAGAACAGGCTATTTGAAGATGCGTACAAAAATAAGCAAAAGACTCTGAATCTGCCTGAAAGCGCACTAATAACCGATGAGCAGGCTTTACGTGATTTGGTAGAAGAGTATAAGCATATATTCCGCCAAGCATCAGGGTATGAATTTCCACAAAACGTACACGAGCAGCTAAGTAACTCGATCAGTGCCGTGTTCAAATCTTGGACGAACTGTCGCGCTGTAGCGTACCGCGAAATGTATGGCATACCGTCGAACATAGGAACTGCGGTAAACGTACAGTCTATGGTTTTTGGTAACCTGAGCTCAAACTCAGCAACCGGGGTGGTGTTTACCAGGAATCCGTCCACTGGCAACAAGGAAATATTCGGTGAATTCTTAGTGAATGCTCAGGGTGAAGACGTTGTTTCAGGCAATAAGGACCCTGCACCGATCAAGCTCATGGCTGGTGTTATGCCAGAAGTATATAGCGAACTTGAAGGAGTCTGCAAAAAGTTAGAGCAACATTACAAGGACATGCAGGACATAGAGTTTACCGTGCAGAACGGCACTCTGTGGATTTTGCAAACACGCCGCGGTAAACGGAGTTCCCAAGCTGCGGTTAATATTGCAGTTAGCTTAGTGAGAGAGTCTCTTATCTCGAAAGAAGACGCAATAATGTCTGTAGACCCTAGTGTAATTTCTGGGCTACTGCATCCGATACTAGAAGAAGGATGTGACAACGTTATAATATGTAGAGGTCTCCCAGCGTCCCCGGGGGCGGCTGCTGGACACGTTGTTTTCACGTCAGAGGATGCGGAAGAGCTTAAGCGTCAGGGTAAAAACGCTATATTAGTGCGTCAGGAGACCAGCCCTGAAGACATAAGCGGTATGATCTCCGCTGCCGGTGTGTTAACACTGCGTGGCGGGATGACATCTCATGCTGCCGTAGTTGCTAGGGGCATGGGCAAACCGTGTATATGCGGAGCAAACAGCTTATTCATAGATGAGCAGGGGCAGTTCTTCTTTAATGAAGACAACATACAGGTAAAGAAAGGAGACAGCATAACCATAAATGGCAGTACGGGGGAGGTTATGCTAGGTGTCGTGCAGACTGTCACGCCGTCTCTACCAGAGGCTTTTTACGAGTTAATGCAGTGGATCGACGAGGTGCGGACGGTACGCGTAATGGCCAATGCCGATACTGTTGAGGATGTGACAACTGCCAAATCATTTGGTGCCGATGGCATAGGGCTCTGTAGGACAGAGCACATGTTCTTTTCCGACAACAGAATCACAGCAGTTCGGGAGATGATTCTTGCAGGCAGTAATCAAGATCGCGAAAAGGCTCTGCAAAAAATTGAGGTCATGCAAAAAAATGACTTTAAGGAGATTTTCAAATGCTTAAAAGGCTCTGGACAGGTCACTATTAGGCTGTTGGACCCCCCACTACACGAGTTTTTGCCTGCAAACAACACTGAGGTTCTGGAAACCATTGCAGAGAGAATGGGAGCGTCTGTGGAATATGTTAAGCATAGAGTTGCCTCCTTATCGGAGAAAAACCCCATGTTGGGACACAGAGGCTGCAGGTTGGCAATTTCTCACCCGGAGATATACGAAATGCAGGTTCGTGCGATTTTTCAAGCTGCACAGGAACTGCTAGCAGAAGATAGTATAACGGTGGCGCCAGAAATAATGGTCCCGTTCGTTATGGATGAGCAGGAGCTCGCGATAATCAGTGCGCTTATAAAGCGCGTAGCCGCTCAGTTTGGTAATGCTCCACACAGTATTGGGGCAATGATTGAGCTTCCTAGAGCGGCCTTGCTTGCGGATCGTCTGGCTAAACACGTGCAATTTTTCAGCTTTGGGACCAATGACTTAACGCAAACGACTTTGGGCATCTCTAGGGACGACTCATCAAAGTTCGTTGAGCATTACATTAGTGCCGGAGTGTTTACATCAGACCCCTTTGACATGTTGGATATTAGCGGGGTTGGTAGGCTGATTGAGATATCCATGGAGCTGATTAACAAGTCGCAACACAGAGTAAAAACCGGCCTATGTGGGGAACATGGCGGCACTGCTGAAGCCGTGCAGTTATGCTCTGAGCTAGGTATAGATTATGTCTCATGCTCGCCCTACAAGGTGCCTGTGGCAAAGCTTTTATCTGCGCGCAGTGCAATCAAAAACAAATTGTCCTAGGGCATGACAGGTGCTGCCCATTGAGATTTTTTGGTAGTGGTTTAAGATCCGCTAGGGGCTGGTGTTTTGTTCTCGAGTCACCGCATCCGTACGCGTGGGAGCTGCGGGTGTAAAGTGTTTTACTTGCCCGAGTTTTGTTGCTATTAATGTCCTCTCGTGCTGTAGATTGAGTTGTTGTGGGTTTTCTTAGTCGTCCTGACGTACTGTTATTCATTGTGGCAGCGCTGCCGTTTGTAGCCGCGTTGCTGATAATTGCTTTAAAGCGAGTTGCCTACGTGCAGGAGGCTCTGTCTAGTTTTGCCTCACTAACCCTGTTCCCCGCAACATGTGGTTTATACGCTGTCACATTCTGTAAGAGCGGTAGCGCGGCGACATCGCTGAGTTATAGCATGTCCTCCTCAATGCTTTTTATTCTAGAGCCTGACGCTCTAGGCATGGCATTTGGGGTTTTGGTATCACTACTATGGTGCATAACAAATGTGTATACCATAGGATACATGAACAAAGCATACGGGGCCAAAAAGGACCTCAGCACCTTTTATGCGTGCTTTGCCGCAAGCATTGGGTGCACAATGGGCATTGCGTTCTCTGGCAACCTTGTTACGCTTTTCATCTTCTATGAAATGCTAACAATCTCAACGTACCCATTAATTGTACACGATAGAAGCCCAAGCGCGTTTGCTGCGGGAAGTTTTTACTTGAAAACGCTTTTATGTGCTTCCGTCACATCATTTCTACCGCTGCTGGCTGTAGTTTGGAGTATCAGCCATGAGGCCGGTCTGTTTAGTTCGCAGTTCTTTGTCTCTGAGATGCGGCCAGGGGTTATTCCATTGTTATCCGCGCTGCTCTGCTACGGTGTTGCCAAAGCCGCTATAATGCCTGTCCATATGTGGTTACCACGCGCCATGGTGGCGCCAACTCCTGTTAGTGCATTGCTACACGCGGTTGCTGTGGTAAAGTCTGGAGTATTTACTATCATAAAAGTGACTGTGTGCGTTTTTGGAGCACACGGCATGTATAGCTATTATAGTGGCTCACAGGGAATAGACGGTGTTTTACACCTAAACGTCTTGCTATATCTTTCCGCATTTACAATGATCGGCGGGTCTGTACTTGCGTTAATGCAAAAGGAGCTGAAGAAGCTTCTAGCATATTCCACAGTCTCACAGCTGTCGTGCATAACGCTTGCTTTGGCTATGTATACGGATCTTTCTGTTGCATCCGCAATGTTGCAGATGGTGTGCCATGCATTTGCAAAAATAACACTGTTTTTCGCGGCTGGAGCTATTTACATAACTACAGGAAGGACCTCTATAGACCAGATGGATGGCCTGGGAAGAGCAATGCCTGTAACCCTTGCAGCATTCTGTCTAGGTGCTTTCTCGATGATTGGCATACCCCCTGCGCCGACGTTTTGGAGCAAGTTCTACATACTCTCAGAGGCGGTGCGCCAAGATAGCTATTTAGTGATTTTTGCCATAGCTTTAAGCACGCTGCTCAACACTATATACTTCGTACCTGTGGTCTACAGAGCTTTCTTTGGTGATGCTTCAGCATTGCAGAAGTTTAGAGAGGCACCTCCTGCCGTAATAGCAGCTATGCTTGCGACATCCGCATGCACCGCGGTTCTATTCTTTAAGCCTGGTATTGTGTTTAAATTCCTGGAAAGTATGGGACTGCCTGTTCCGAGTTAGAGACATCATGGCCGGATGTACGCAGGAAGCCTCAAAAAGAGTCACATGTTGAAACTGCTTGCAGGCGCAAGGTATTGAGTTGCGTTCCAAAATCGCACGTCGTAATCGCGGCACTTAAAGTAAATTAAGCACGCTTATGGCGTAATAGTTCTTTGTGCTGCAAATGAGCTTGTTACTGGCCATTGAGGTTTTCTTGACACTATTTGTGTTGACTTGATTTTGCGATTGAACTAGCCTTTTTGTACGGTGACACAGTTTTCATGTGGTTGAAGTGGGCGGCCTTAATTTCAATAGAATTGCTACTTCTGTTCTCCTTGCATCGTTCATAATACTGATAGTCAGCAATGTTGTGGACATTGTTTACCACCCAGATCATGACAGCCCTCGTGGTTACAGCGTAGATGTGTCCTCGACGAAAACTGCTGGCTCTGGGGACTCCGCAGAAGCCGTCGACATTGATATTGCGAGCCTGATCGCAACTGCCAGCGCTGAGAAGGGCAAAGTGGTAGCTAAAAAGTGTTCTGCTTGTCACACTGTAAATAAAGGTGGTCCTGACAGAGTTGGGCCAAATCTGTGGGGCGTTATTGGCGCGAAAAAAGGCCGAGTGGCTGGGTTTACCTATTCAAAGGCGTTGCTTAGCCATGGCGGCGATTGGAGTGAAGAAGAACTGTTTAAGTTTCTCTCAAAGCCCCAGAGCTACATTTCCGGAACTCGCATGGCATTTGCCGGTCTTTCCAAACCACAGGATATAGCAGACCTCTTAGCATATTTGAAATCATTAGAACAAGAATAGACGCCTATAAGTTGCTTTTTCCTCACACCCAGAAAAATTAGTCAAGCGGCCACGTTAGCGGTCTTGTGTTGTTTTACGTCATAGTGCCTACGAGCTGCTGTACGATAATAAACATATTTACAGAACATATTCATACACTAGAACTTTTACATCGCAATGCAGGTAACTGTTTAGGAGCATAAACTGCGCTATGATGCGCTATTTCCCTATTAAATTTTTGGAGATCTGTCCCTTGTACAAGGTAGAAAGTGGTAGTAGAATGTTGCACTAGGCACAATTGGTTTTACGGTCTTATGCACACAACACAAACTCTTACTCTAGGTAACGAATCACACATAGCGTACAAACAGCTCAATTTTGGCAGCAAGGTATCCGTAGTTTTCCTTGGTGGCTTTATGTCTAACATGAATAGCACAAAAGCGTCAGCAGTATTTGACTACTGTGCCAAACACAATTTAAACTGCACAATCTTCGACTACTTTGGTAATGGTGATTCTAGCGGCCGGTTCGAAGATTATGCGATTAGTGACTGGAAACAAAATTGCTGCCAGGTTATCGAATCACTTGTAGCTCCTTCAACACCAATTGTGTTAGTAGGTTCCAGCATGGGTGGCTGGCTTGCGTTTCTCGTTGCAATGCATTTTCCTACTAGAGTCAAGGGCGTTGTGGGTATAGCTGCAGCTCCGGACTTTACTGAAAGCATTGAGCTCTCTGAGCAGCATAGGGAGACTCTGGCGTCCACCGGGTCTGTAGAAAACTGCAAAGGCGAACGCGTCTACACTATAACCCAGAGGTTGTTGTTGGACGGTAAAAACCACTTGCTTCTTAAGGGAGAAATACCGGTAGAGTGCCCTATAACACTGATCCATGGGATGGATGATGTAGTAGTACCTTTCAGAGATTCCATAGCTCTAGCCGAAAATGTAGTTTCAACAGATGTCAATATTCATCTAATAAAATCAGGTGATCATCATTTGTGCGAACAACCAATATTGGACGGAATATTAGAAAAAATGCATTGCATGGTTCGTAAGGTTGAAAGCACATTATAAGGCCGTACGTATGCTGGCAGGTGCTTATCACCCCAGTCCGCATCATATTGTATCTTTCGCGTACCTATTTCTCTATGCCGACAACGTATAACAGGAGGTGTTCTGGGTGTCACAACAACAAATAGAAAGTATCACACTTAGTGATGGTCGGCACATATCGTATAAACATACTAAGGGCGCCAGCAGCATGTGTGTAGTGTGTTTGGGCGGTTTTACGTCTGAGATGCGTGGGCCTAAAGCTTCTCACCTGTTTGGGTACTGTGATGCTCAAAATATAGACTGTGTGGTTTTTGACTATCTGGGACACGGCTCTTCTGGTGGAGATTTCAACCAGTGCGTTCTTAGCGACTGGTACAAGAGCTGCTGCCATTTGATCGAAAACGTGACAAGTAAACCCCTGATACTGGTGGGAACCAGCATGGGCGGATGGCTGATGTTACGTGTTGCCATGGCTTATGCAAATCGTGTTAAAGGTCTAGTGGGTATGGCTGCAGCACCTGACTTTACAGAGACTTTGGATTTTACAGACTCTGAAATACTTGAAGTTACAGTCAAAGGCCACGCTGGGTCTTTCGTAAGGAGGATGGGGGGATTAATAGGGCTGCCGCCTGGGTTAAGTAACGCTGCAGCAGATGGTCTGAGCAGGGAAGATAGTGAGACGATACTGAGTGCTAGAACAGTTACATTAGAGAAACACGGCCGTTCCTATACCATTAGCCCACGATTGAAAAATGATGGGAAAAACCACCTTGTACTTGAAACGGATGAGATCCCAATAGACTGCGACATAGTTTTGATACACAGCATAATAGATACTGTTATACCGTATGAATCCTCGATTTCGATTGCAGAAAAAGTGCGTTCAAGAAATGTGGACGTACACTTAATAAAGTCCAGTGATCATTTGCTAAATGACCCAGAGCCTCTGAGTATAGCCTACTGCGCAATACAAGATTTACTCCATAAATGCCGGGATGCTTGACCTTATTTGCATGTGGAAGCTATAGCGGCACCACAGCTGTAAGCGCATCTTGGATAGTAAACTCATAAGTGACTGTACCACGGTTAAAAAAGGGCGAACACCACGGAACAGCAGAACAGCAGAACAGCAGAACAGCAGAACAGCAGAACAGCAGAACAGC
>NZ_JAQLOH010000003.1 GCF_028204095.1 Candidatus Anaplasma sp. TIGMIC | reverse complement strand
TTATGTATTTTTAACACCCGATATTCCTTTGTGACAGAATTCCGACTATCGAATAGGGATTACCTGCGTGCATTTTTATGTATGTGTACTAGAGACCAATGCTAGCAGCACTTTGCGCTTTTTGAGGTCATATGCGATTTCACTACGGATTGATAAACAGAGTAGCGGAGATTCAACTATAACCGGTTGTATAGAACTAACTGCAGCAAAGCCGAAACATTTTCTGCAAGTTTTTGATCGAGCACACTGCCCTGTGAGTGCCTTATCTGGAGGTAAAAAAATAAGCCCCTTTGCCCAGCTATCATACATGTAGAAAAACTACTGGGAACAACACCTACTTAACATTGCGGATTAAATCCATGACTTCGTAATCTATGAAACCACTTTGCGGCAAAGTGACCTCCAAAATGCGCCTTTGAGGTATGCATACGTCTCCGCATACGGCAAAACTCATGTGCAGTTTTACTGACCTCGTAGCTCGATCTCTAATACCCAGCGTTACGGGAAACACGGTAACCCCTCCATATGTGAAACTACTGAGCACCTGATTCCCCACTCTATTACGCAACTTTGTCGGTTTTGGCCAATGCACAGTCACGTCACGCACTCCTGTATCATCCACCCAAAACTGTGTAGGCATTCCTATATCACCCGACTCTTTGCCGTATATGTGCCAACCAGGCTGAATTTCGCACAGCACGGCGATCTTGGCAGAGTTTGTCTTCACAGAGCCAACAAGGACTCTCGTGTTAACGTGATTATCGTATTCATGAGCCCCAACCGCAAATGCGCTATGAGCACTAAACAGCAGTATAAAAAGACACAACAGAGGCACGTAAAAACAACACCGTAGCAACGCAAACCCTCTCTACCTTTCCATATGTAAGACGTTATTGCTTTTTTATTAGCATTGCAACTGCATAACGCCACAAGCGACAAGAAAGGAAATATGCTACAATTTTAAACCTAGATGCGCAAAAACTAGGCGAAATGCGATTCTGAATATACTTGAAGCGTGACTGCTGCAATATACCTTACATGGTCAAGCTTGGAGAGTGTAATATGGTGACCCCTAAAGTTGTCAGCAAAGGCGCCACTACAAAGGGGTTTCTTGTGGATAAGCACTACGGGTGATACCATTGTTTTTAATCGCCGTAAGAATGAGGATAGCTTCGTGGATAATGGTCTGAAGCTCAGTGGAGTATCGCACAGATACAGGAAGAGCAGTTTTCTCTTGGAGGTCGAGGATTTTTCTGGAAAAAAAGGGGAGGTTGTGTGCCTATTGGGCCCATCAGGGTGCGGCAAATCTACGATTCTCAAGCTCATTGCAGGCCTAGAGCACAATCTTACGGGCACTATAGAGATAAACGGGAAAATTGTCAGTGATGCGTGTAGAAATTACCACGTATCTACAGAGAAGCGGAATGTTGGGTTAATTTTTCAGCATCCTGCGCTATTCCAACACCAAACAGTAGTGGAAAATGTTGCCTTTGCTGTGAAAGAATCAAGTAGGGATAAAAGAGTTAAACATGCTCTAAAGGCCCTAGACACCTTAGGAATATCGAATTTTCGGGATGCGTATCCTCATATGCTTTCAGGGGGACAACAACAGCTTGTCACCATAGCCCGAACTATGGCGCAAGATCCTGATATAGTATTACTTGATGAGCCTTTCTCAAATCTTGATGTAATGCTCAGAGCAAAAATGAGGACGGAGGTGCTGTCGGTAATTAAATCAGACAAAATTACTGTCGTCTTGGTGACCCATGATCCGGAAGAAGCCTTGGAAATGGCCGACAAAATCTACGTAATGCGTGATGGCAAGATAGTTCAATGTGGTTCTCCGTATGAAATATACAACTCGCCCAAGGATGCTCACCTTGCAAGGTTTTTTTGCACGCTCAACTATTGTGAATCCGTTGTTCGTGATGGCATGGTGTCGTTAGGGCTTGGGAGTATTAAGGCCGACACTATGGAGAATGGCAGCCGGGTTGCAGTGTGCATAAGGCCGGAAGCAATTGTGTTGCGAGACGGTAGTGGCACTGATGCAGTGGTGAAACTTGTGAGATTTTTCAATAATATGGTATACATAACAACTGGTGACAGTGCGTACTGGATGAAGTTTTATGGTTCGGTCTTACCCGAAGTAGGAGATACTATACGAGTGTCTCTGGATCACAGTAAGGCTTTGCTGTTTAAGCTCTGATGTTTTTGGGGGTGCATATTATGAGTTTGGGTCCGTGGCAGGTTTTTTTGATACTGGTGATAATTCTGGTACTGTTCGGCGCTGGCAAGTTGCCACAGGTTATGGGAGATCTGGGCAAGGGTCTAAGAAACCTCAGAGGCGAGTTAAAGGATGGTAAGCTTGCTGCTACCACGGAAGACAAGCCTAACCACTAGTCAACGTTATGGGTTTATGTATCCTAAGTAATAGTTTGTGGGTTCTGGTGTTTTGTGCCTCTTGAGCGTTGTTTATAGTGATGGACATTGGTAAGTTGATAAGCTTATTCTCAAAGCTTCCTAGCTTGGGTCCGGCTTCATCTCGCAGGATAGTTCTGCATTTATTGCGAAACAAAAGGGATGTAATGATGCCGTTGGCTAATGGCATCAAGGAGCTTGGTGAGCAAACGAAAGAGTGCGAAGTTTGCTTTAATCTCGACACTACGTCTCCTTGCGCAATTTGTGCAGACGCTAGTAGGGATAAAAGCCTACTGTGTGTGGTTGAAGAGTTGGGAGATCTCTGGGCTTTTGAAAAGGGGAGAATATATACGGGTATGTATCACGTGCTAGGGGGTGCGCTGTCGGCCCTTTCTGGCATTGGGCCCGAGGATCTCAATCTTGGAAGTTTGCCCAGTAGAGTCAGGCAGCAGGGTGTGAAAGAAGTGATAGTCGCCACGGGGAACGATATGGATGGCCAAGTCACCTGTCACTATATTGCTGAATCTGTTAAGGGTCTAGACGTTAAGGTGACAAGATTAGCCTGTGGTATCCCGCTGGGTGGTGAGATAGATTATCTTGACGAGGGGACTCTGCAGGCCGCGCTTGCTTCCAGATATACGATATGACTTTCCGCACTGTGGGTTGATTGCAAGGTAGTTGGTTTGTATTGTGGCCTGAGGTCGTAACGTTGGCTATTACGGAGCTCCTACTGTGTTACGTGCGCGATTGCACGACAGGCTTAGCCGTTATACGTTCCAGCATTTTTCAGGAATGGTTGCTGTTTTCTGATGCGTACATCTGTGCTGCTTGCATTGGTTAACCATGTTTTTGCGGGTTCTTGTTATTGGCGAAGTGTGCGCTTGAAAGCCTTTAAGCGTCCTGATGGTTCTTTTACATGTGGCACCAATGTTATTCTTGGTTTGGATATGAAGGGTGCTGAGACTCCGGTATGCTAAGTGCAAATTGTTTCTAGACCTGCAATCTTCCACTATCGCCGCTAATTACTTTAATATTCGAATTGCTGGGTTTATATTATTGGCAGAATTCGCATTTGCGTATGTTCAAGTTCTGTGATGCCTTGCCTGCAGCACTGGGATTTTTGCATGGCACGAGAATATGAGCTCTCTGCAAAGCCGCATTCCTTATCTATATGCTTATTTTGCATCTGACAAAAGGTTCGCTGCAGGCTAGATTTTTTGAATAAGAACCGGGATATATGCATATTAACGTTGTGTTTTGCATGATCGCAACGAGCAGATAATAGGCGCCACTGCATGGCTCCGTAGGCATGTGCCCTCATTAGCGACATTGGGCTATTCAAGGCATTCCCTAAACCCGTGCGCTAAAGTCTCCATGAGCTTAAAGTATCCACCGGTTTTCGGAGGTATTGAGATGCCAACAGGGTCTAAATAACGCACTTTCACTGCTTCATTTACTAGTTTATGACCATGTTGGTAATCAGGCACATCAGTAAAAATACACCTAACCGAATGTCTTTTTGCGGCATTTTTTGCCGCTACCAGTTCATTTGCTGTAGCGTGATTTGAGGGCAAAGAGGCGACGAAATTTAACCCGAAAAATCTATCGAAATACTGATACGCATCGTGTACCACTATGTAGGGAATGTCTTTTACTGGTTCCAGAACCTTGCTGATGTTGTCAGTCATTGTAACAAGGTTTTGCAGGATTGTTCTTGTGTTACTACGGTAGATAGGTGCGTTTTCTGGGTCTGCTTCAGATAACGTTGCGCAAATTTTCTTCACGATTTTTTTTACGTTATCAGGGCTCAACCATATATGGAAATCCATAAAGTTGTGCCCATGTTTGCTATTCGTGGATGACCTCTGTGGCAAAAGCTCCACTACGTCCGACAGACGAACAAGGGTTTTCCCGGAATCTCTTGAAAGCTTTTTTATGTACGGTTCCATGTGTTCGTCAACATAGAACACTATGTTTGCGGAGTTTAGACCTGCCACGTCAGAAGGTTTCAATACGTAATCATGCACGCAAGATACTCCAACAGATGGTAGCACAGGTTGCACTACTCCGCGCCCTACGTCGATTACCAGTAGGTGTATTGGATTTATGGTTGCGGCCACTTTTGGAACGGTATATCCTGCTATGGGCAGTGCCATAGCCACAAGTAGCAGAACAGCATGTATTACGGTCAGCACATCAAGGAACCTGTATCAAATGTGGCAATAAGAGCACAGAAAGCGGCGTTACCCATGCTCGTGGCGGACAGTATAACGCTGTTCTACGGAAATAGGAAGGTCATTGACAATGTGAGTCTGTCAGTAAGACCAAGGGAGATAGTCACTATTTTAGGGCCGAACGGCGGGGGCAAGACTTCGCTTGTGCGTATTCTTGTGGGTATAAATCGAGATTACATAGGTAATATCACATATACGGGCGATCCAGTGATAGCGTACATGCCGCAGGGTTTTAGGGTGAATAGCTTTATGCCTATGACTGTCGAGTACCTTCTTACGTGTTCTGGGTGGTGCAGAAAAGCATATCCCGATCTGCAGGATGTGATGCAATACGTCGATATATCAAGGCTCTTATCCCGGCAAGTTTCAGAGCTCTCCTCGGGCGAGATGCAACTTGTGCTTTTGGCGCGATGCATGGTTATGAAGCCTAGTATTATAATTTTGGATGAACCAGTGAGCTGCATGGATGTTGAGGCTAAGAACAACTTCTACAGGTTGATAGGCGAATTGGTATCACATTTCGGTATAAGCGTTATCATGACTTCCCACGATTTGCACTGCGTAATGGCATGTTCAGACCGTGTAATATGTATAAATCGCTCCATCCGCTGTGAGGGCACTCCCGCGGAGATCACTGAGAGTGCAAAATTCATGAGTGTATTTCCAGAGAATGTTTAATGCTACAAGGGGCGCTATCCGACTTTGCAGGATAGTCTATGCTTTGCTTACGTACGGTGTTCTGCCGGGGACGGGGCTGCTCGCGCGTAGACTACGTGATCCGAGTTACGGAAGAAGGGTATATTTATGCCTTAAGAGTTTGGGGCCCACATTCATAAAGTTTGGCCAGTCACTATCTGCAAGAGTGGATGTAGTAGGGGAAGATGTGGCGGAAAATTTACTGCTCATGTGTGACCAACTGCCGCCGTTTCCGTACAGTGATGTCGTCGCAATTATAGAGGGCCAATTTCACAAGAAAATGGGTGATATTTTTCTGGAGTTCGCCGAAGAACCAATTGCTGCAGCGTCGATAGCTCAGGTTCACAAAGCTAGAACTTTAGATGGCAAGCTCAAGGCTGTGAAAGTTCTGCGCCCAGGCGTGGAAGCACAGTTTGCGTCTGATATAAATTTGATGAAGAAAATTGCTGAAATCTCTAGGGCGCTAGGAATATTTACCCGTTTCAAGCTGCCAGAGTTGGTTGAGACGTTTTCAAACATATGTAAACTGGAGCTAGATCTCAGATTTGAGGCTGCAAACGCCGATGAGCTACGCAAAAACTTGTTGGATGATGCAGCAAACTTCTACATTCCATCAGTGGATTGGAAACATACTTCTAGAAGGGTATTGACTCTTGAGTGGATAGACGCTGTTCCAATACACAAGGTTGGCACACTTTGCAATCGGGAAGAGCTTGCGAAGAAACTAATAGTTTCCTTTTGCAACCAGGTATACAGGGACAGATTTTTCCACGCAGACATGCATCCAGGTAATCTTATGGTAGATGCAAATGGTAGGATAGTTGCGGTAGATTTTGGTATTATGGGCAGGCTAAATGGCGAAACATGTTTTTTTATAACAGAAATTTTTCTTGGGTTTTTGAATCGTGATTACAAAAGGGTTGCGGAGGCACACTATGAAGCAGGTTATGTCCCAAGTAGACATGATGATTTTATTACGGCCTGCCGCGCAATATGGGAACCTATAGCTGATGTTGATGCGCAAAGCTTTTCTATTGCAGAGCTACTTGCCCAACTCTTCAAAATTACTGCGGATTTTAATATGAGTGTTCAGCCCCAATTACTCCTTTTGCAGAAGACAATGGTTTTGGTCGAAGGTATGTGTCGGCAATTAGCCCCAGACATGAACTTTTGGAAAGTTGCCGAGCTGTGGGTCAAGGAGCACTACCAGAGAGATGGGTATGTAGAGAGATTAAGGAAGAGCAAGGCCTTCAGATCCGCAGTGCGCGTCAGATCTTTTGTATCGAAAGTGAATAGATGCATGGATGCAGTCATATCGTATGAAGAAAAGTTGCAATCTCAAAGAAGAGGAAGCAACGCCAGATATGTGGTCTTCCTCATTATCATCACCATGTTACTAGGCATTGTTATCTACCTAAAGTAAAAGCTTAGCATTAATGTGTAACATGCTTTTATATTCTCAATTAAATGTGTACGCAATATATCTAAAAGTAACACTTCATAAAGTAAAGTTTAAGTCCGGATAGAAACGACTTTTACAGTTATAAAGCACAATTGGTATAGTAGGTGGTTCTGATGTCTGTATTGCTGGCAAAGACTCTGTGTTCCATAGGAGGCTGCATCAGGATTTGCTATGGGCGTTATCCAAAAACATCTTGATATTTTTCAACGCGTACCCCATAAAACGTACGTGTATCCCAAAACAGTGGACTGTGCGACGCTTCCAGTTGCGCTGTGTGAGAAAGCTTAGACAGAAGGGCAAGATTTTATGTCGCGTTATATGAAGGATTCTGGCCTTACATCAGGCAGCTATAGCACTTATGGCCAATATGTCTTGTGGATATCCTCCGTACTAATGTTGCTGTCAGTATGTTGCTTCGAGTGGATGTATACAACATTTGGTAAAGTTGCGCTTGGTAGCGACATTAAAATTGCGCTTTTGCTCTTTACTCACATGTGCTTCTTTTCCATATTTCAGCTTTTTTCTGGAGTGCTTGTAGACCATTATGGGAGCAGGCTAATGTTGCCAATAGCGGCACTTTTTGTGTTTGTGGGTATGTTGCTACAGATACACACTCATGAGCACAATTTTCCACTAATGGTTATAATATCTCAGTCTTTTCTAACATTTGGATCATCTTTCGGTTTTATAGGTATTGGTTACCTAAGCTATGGTTTTTTTAGGAAATCCCTTGCGGGGGTAATGTTCGGGATAGCTCAGATGATGTACAGTATATTCTACTCATTATCGTGGTACGTCTCTGTGTATTATGATGCATTTCTAAAGTTTAACTTTAGCTTTATTGTGTGGTCGGTTGCGGTGTTTCAATTCATCGTATCCGTGATGATATTGTGCACTGCAAGAGATCCTGAGGCGTATGAATTTCGTGGTGGGAGCATAGGGTTTTTGGAAACAGTTCGCAGTATAGTCAGAGTTACAACAATGCCCAATGTTCTTACCATATCGTTGATTGGTGGCATGGAGTTCGGTCTATTTTTTTCTGTAGCCGGTGTGTTATTGCACAAAACCAATGGTGAAATCGGTACCGTGGCTTCCGTATACGCGTGGGTGGGTTTTGCTTTAGGTTCACCGTGTGCATGTTTCTTATATTCTCTACTCAGAAAAGGACGAGAGTACATTTTTTCAGTTTCCGGATTAATGCAAGGCCTGAGCCTCCTTTGTTTGATGATGTTGCCTATTCAAGATGGTATAGTAGCTGGTGGTTTTGTGTGGGATAACAGCTTTTATTACCTACTTACAGCTCTTTTTGGGTTCTTTTCGGGTGGCCACATGATAGCATTTACTCTGGGCAGCGATATGGCGCTTGCTGGGGCTTTGACGACGTATTGCGCAATAGTCAATGGCTTTATGTGTTTGCTCTCAGGTGCTATTGTGCTGGGCTTGACTGCATTGGCACGTTACCATTCCTTGGCAGATCTTCTTCTTGTTACAGCTATCATTGCGGTTCTGTATTATGGCCTACTTGGTCTTGTACTGCATTCCAAAGCTGCACGAAGCAAACTTTGTTAAGATATCCAGAGTTGCCAGTAGGTTTGAAAGGGCTCTGCCTGCAGGAAACTCGGCATGATCTCAAGATGGACGCATAGATTTGGTGCATAAAACACAAACCTCTTGTCGCTATTAATGCGGTGAACGCAGTAATGGCACGCTGTATACTGCGCTAAAAATTGATGCCATACCCGTTGTGCTAGCAAATTCAGGAATGTTGCATCATGCATGGGAGCTGCCTGAAGATCCGGTAACACCGCGTGCCTGTCCGCTATGATTCTACTTACTCACTTTACTTAATATATGTTGGCATTGTAAGTTACAGTGATTCTAACTATAGAAATAGAATAAGTTTATAGCAAAAATTAAAGTAGTTATATAAATATGTGACATGTGCATCGCGTTTATTAATAGTGCATTTGCGTTGTGCAGTCTTAAAATTCATATACTTAGCAAAATTTCAATCCCAAGTGTCTGCTGAAAATGGGTAATAAGGCACTTGAGCCGTATTGTTTATGCCTTCCCATGACTTAATCTCTGCAGTGTTGTAGGATTCAAGGCTGTATGGGTGATACAACTATGCTGAGTTGCTAAGCAAATATGTCCTTCCGGTGTGGGGTACACATTGATGTGCGCAGTAGTAAAAATGTGTGTAGCCTCCTTGTTGTGTAACGACGGCGTATACGCAGTTATTGTAGATCTACTATGGTGGCTACAGGTCTGGATACCAGTGCTGAGCTTTTGTGATTATGGTGCCTTCTTTGTACGAGGCTGTATGGTACATTCTTAGTGCGAACACAATGTGGCTGTTATGTTGGAGTGGGGTCATTTTCACTCCGGCAAGAGCTCGTATTATACCGGGCGCCGTGCATTTTATAGGCCATTTAGGCTTATTAGGAGCAGGAATCGGTCCGCATGATTTTGCTGTGTCGGAATGATATGTACTCTTTGAGCTTTCTTTAGGTTTTGGCACTGCAGAATTGCGTTCAGGGTATTGCGGCCCGTTAAAGTTGTCCTTATTGAAGATGCCTAATTGGGCACCTGTGCCCTCTGACGTTTATGAGAAAGTCACTGACTGTAATGTCTGTTATTTTTATGGCATGACCAAGATCCTTTAACAGAACTACATCTCCTACGTCCAGCTGCAGATGTTTTATAGGCAAGGATATCTCGTAGATAGTTTTTTGTGCGATAGTACGGTTATGCATTTGGTTCACAACCTTTTCTGCCTGTTCGTCGTCAAGCACTAAGGGTATAAGAGTAATATCTGTTCCATGAGACTGCTGATAAGTTCTGTATTTTTGCAATCTTGTTTGGTAGTCAAACTTCATGCTCAGGTATGCCAGGGCTTGCGTAGAGTCCATACTGTCTGGTTCGTATGTTGTGGTGCAACTTCCTTTTCCAATATCACTTGCAGTGATTGTGACGACACTTTCGGGGTTTTCATGTGCTATTACTAGTTGCCCGTCGCTTTCCCTTAAGTCAAAGGAATAGACAGTTTGCAGTTCTGAAATTAAATCTTGCACTGACAAGTTTCTTGTTATTGCATAGCCCAAAATTGCTTCATGTACATTTTCTGATACTCGCACTGTTCCTACTATTCCGGCGTTCTTTAGAGCATCCTGAATTATGGAAGTAAGGGTGATTAGAGTAAGTTTGTTATTCACACAATGGCTGTATTGCCATTTTTTGTACTCAAGGGCATCCGTGGGAATCTGCGCATGGTTTATGTCCCATGAATACAGGAACATTACCTCAACCATTTTGCTCGTATTCCAAGCTTTGAGTGTACCCTCAATGGCGATTTTTTGCGCCGCATAACTAGCAGTGTATAATGTGCGATCTTCTTGAGTAGGGTGGTTTGCTGAGATTTCGGCAAAACTTTTATCCTGCGTTACACTTCTAAACCCGTACTCTATGAACCAAATTCTTTTGCTGCGAGGCTTCCACTGAGTACCCGAAGAGTTGCCTTTGGATGCATGTTTTGTTCTCCACCAGTATGGGATATTTTTCCACGCAAAACTCTGGTTTTGATATCTTTCACGCGTGGTTTTGTTTGCAGGATCTGAGTAAAAGTATCTGTAACCTTCCCCAGATTTCCATAGTTGTGACACGCTTTCCACGCTAAGTTCGTCGTAGCACTGCCCTGTATGCAATAGGGGAAAGTACGCATTTATGCCAATGACATCTATGCTGCTGGAAGCCCATAGCTCGTCCATATTGTATATTCCGTTGTGTGAATGGTATTCTTCGTAATCGGCAGCGTAGGTCACAACCACATCCGTACCAAGAGTATTTTTTGTCATTTCCGCCAGTTGTTTTAGTGCTTCTACTGCCGGGTATTTGTTATTTACATCCTTTATTCCTGTGAGTTCGCTCATGCCACTTGCTATAACGAACGCGTCGATCATGTTTTTCGCAAGGGTACAGTAGTGCTTCACAAATGGTTGGTACTGCCGGATGAAGAACCTATATATATGGCTTGCGGCGCTGGCGCTTTCAGCTCCACAAGTGATTTTCGTACCATTCTTGGATGTTACTATCAGTTTTACTTGGAGCATGATTTTATATTTCCGAGCTCGCAGCTCCGACAAAAATCTTTTAAGAGAAATATCGCCTACTGTGCCCTCATACTTAGGCTTCCCATCTTCATACGGTATTGAGAAAGCGTTTGCCGCCGTATAGTGAGCTACTTGCCAACTATCAGGTACTGTTTTTACACTCTCATCGTAAATGGTTCCGGGCCTTATGATGCTTTCTTCTATGTCAGAATGTGATGCAAACCAATATACAGTAACTGCAATCCATCTGATATTAGGCAATGTATTGCGCAGCGAGTCTAACCCCGCGATAGCGCTTGACTTGCCGTGTGCTCCATTGATTTTTGATGCTATTCCGTGAGGTATTTTTTTGCCATCTATGTTCAAAGTATTCACGCGCGTTTGAACTGTGGTGTCATACGTAAATTCTCCGTTTCCTGTAACATGTATCGCATTGATTTTTTGCGACACGTGGTTTTGCAAGAATCCTTCGGGGTAAGAGGTTACCTCGAAGACGAAGTTAGGCATCCTGTTGTTATAGTTTGTAAGCGGCATTCCCTCGATGACCATGTACGCTATTCCCCGGTATGCAGGGGCATTCCCTTCGTATTCTTCTAGTAGTTTATCGGGTTCTTGAGTTTCTGTTCCATTGTATAGACGATACCGTAGTGTATTCATATTGAGAGGCTTGTTGTCTGCCCATATTTTCGATACTTCATGTATTGGTCCAGCGCAGATAGATACAGCCAATGTTGCACTATGGCTTATTTTCAGTTTGTGTTTCGGCTCTGATGTTCCGTCATATGATACTTCATGGTGTTGATGGTGTTTTATAGGCTGTGCCCATATTATTCTGCCTTCGACTTTTATGGTGCCGTATACTTTTGGTATTGTCATACCATACACGGAAGAAGATAGGAGTTCACTGCGATTATTTGGATAGTATTCTGGTAATCCTTGCTTTTTATGGAATAAAAGTTTTGCTATCTCTTTGCCAACAACGGCGCCAAGTGCTGATTCTAAGGGCTTGGTAATCAGATTTTCCACGTTTTTTTCTATTACGCTTGCAATGGTAGATAGCAGAGTTGACATGTATTCTCCTTATGTTTTCAAATGTGCATTTATAGAGTTGAAGGCGTGATTTACCCGGATTAGTGATGGTACACCGTAGTTCACTAATAGCTGAGCAAATACGTGCCATTATGTCCGCGCAGCCGACCCTTGATGACAGTATGTAAAGTGAGTTTTTCCTCTCGTCACAACGCAGGTTAAGCAGGGCTATCCCTACGGATACAGAAACGTTTCATGACTTGAAGGTAATTCTTCCAACGCATACCGCCACAGAGTATGTGAGTTATTTTTGTGTGTGCAATTGCTGAGGCCAAGCATGGCTCGAACGAGATTTACTGCAACGTATGCTTATAAGATAGTTTTTCTAGGGCTCATAGTTTCTCTTAAATTAGGTAGGTATGGAGAGTATATCATGGCTTTAGCCGCGCATGAGTGGCACCTACCATTACCTGTTAAGTGCGAAATGTCTGCAGGGCTTGCAGATATTGCGCCTTTTGTAGCTACAGTTTTCTTTCTCCCATATTGCTGCGTAGATGAAGGGTAGAGTGCGTGATATAGGATTGTTACCGGCTCTGCATTTATGGTGTTGCCCAACACTTTCTACATATGGCGTGACGGTATTTGCAGGAAAGGTAGCTGTTAAGGAGTAGCCGCTATGTTCGAAGACTCTTGGTCAAAGATAGCTATGTGAAAATGTTGCGTGGTTCCAGTTTGGTATATGTATCAGGCTCAAAAGCACGCGCTATCTGGTGGTGATGACAATGGCTTTGTGAGCGATTTTTCTGGTATATCGGCGTTCTAACTTGTCGGGTGCGAAAAAGGATATCGGAGGTTGCCGATTATAGTGGATGCGATGCTTACGCACGGGATCAAGGCTGTAATATCCGGAGCAGTGAGACGTAGAATACTAATTTGACCCATTCTCGATGCAAATTTGTCTGGCATGTTAGAGAAAGTCAGTAATTCCCAGACAATACGCACCTTTTCGCAGATCAAGGAGCGCAATTTATACAGGGTATCACGTTCATAGACTGTGCCTCAAACTGTTTTGCGCAAAGCATGACACGCTACGTTCAAAAGTACATGCCGCATAATTGTATAGCTCATGCAACGTAAGTAATTACATTTTACATTCGCCCGCACTGTGTCCGGGAACTACGTGTTCTACACAGAGCCACTTTGCATTGTATCGACGTACGTTGCAGCATTTAATGAATGCGGGGTTAGACTACTGTGTACACAGAGATATGGCCCCTACTACGCATATTGCATAAGCGGATTTTTCCCAGTGCGACACTTGTGGCGTATCTACATTTTCGTTTGATGATGAATCCATAGTGTTTTATGGTATGGCGTCCCGGTAAATATTGCCGAACTCTAGATGCTTTATTTGTGATTACAGGAATCTCTAGCAGTTTTTACTAGATATTACACTTAATCTGCCTACGAGAGGGTTTTTTACGCACTGTCGTTATCTATGCTGAAGGCATAATGCTCACCTGACTATCGGCTTTCCCAAGTGAGAATTTTTCTTTCACATATGGACTGCCTACGGTACCCGACTGTAACATCTAACGCACCGTTTACGGGTGTTATCTTTTTGGCGTGTCAGGAGCTCTTCATCAACAAATTTCTGTAGCTTCGGTGAGCTGACGTAACTCTTGCGATTCTTATTGCAAGTAATTATACAAACACTCATCAATAGCAGCTACACGAAGACCTGAATAGATTGTGCACGGCACATTGAGCTACTGGACTGCCATACCACGCATCCAGTACTTCAAGCCCTATTACTTTTTCAATGTTGCGATCTGGAATGACGGTAAATGCGTAGTTCATAGGTTATGAGAAAAGTACGCCACAGCTTGTTATGCAGTGTTACTGATCATCAGGCACTCCTGTTGTATGCGCGTATACAGTATGCAAATCTGGTACATGTGGTTCACCTCTAAAGTTTTTTGCATTTTCGAATTTTTTAACGCAAGTGTGGAAGTTTTTATCGCAGCCTGCTAATAAGGAGTAGTTATCGCCTACTTGTATGGGGTAAGGCGTGCATTCAGCTAGGCATATGGCATTTTGGGTATTTGCAAGTACAGTTAGCGGTATTTTCTTATTTCTCCCGGTTAGAAAGGTTAGCACTCCATATTTGAAGTAGTTTACTTTTCCCACTTTAACCTCGCTTTCGAATGCTTTGTAGTCTTCCAAAACCTTGAAAGCCGATCCGCGAAAAGTAAATCTCTCTGCGTTTAACTTGCAGGCGCTATCGCAGAATTGTGCTCTGCACTGTGGGGAGAATAGATCTCCCACTTTGTTCGACAGCGTTAACGTCAGGCCGTGGAGTTGGGCGCTGAATACGCCATTGCAGAGTTTTATTTCGCCAACTGTTCCACGAAATAGCGTGATAGCGCCTTTTGAGGTGTCCGCGTAATTTACCAAAAATATTTCTATTTGTGCTGAGTTATACAAACCCCTGTGTGCGCTGTCTGCAGTTATGGTATAGCGAGTGTGCATACATTCAATGTGTGCCGTACTGTTCCACTTACTAAAATGTACTAGTTTTATTTTTGCACTGGTATTTGATCTGTAAATTAGACCACCTATTGTTAAATCGACGTCGCAGTTGGTAAAGCACACGACGCTAGAGTCTTTCAATGTCATCTTGAAGCAGAAGGCAACTGTTGTGACATCTTTGGATAGATGAGACAAAAGTGCATCAGGTATAGCTTTCATACAGTTACATTCATTGCTTAAATTACCCTACAGAGGCTCAAGAAAGTCTGCAGCATGTTACTATCAGGATAGAAAACCATACGCTGTAGCGTAAGCAAAATGTTATAGGTATCTTGGGGTACTATGATAGCTTTGATACTAATGTAAAAAGTGCTAGAATGCGGGCAACGTGTCTTTGTGTTGGGAAGACATGGTATATCGGTGCAATTTAGGTGGTTCGGGTGTCTTACGGAAGATTAGACGAGGAAGGCTGTTTAGTCGGTGATAATGCGCTTTTTGTTGAAGAGATGTATGGTGAGCATGAGCAGGGTAGCGCCGAGCTTCCAGAGGGCTGGGGGCAGCTTTTTTCTCGCATTAAAGAACGCGCTGAGGATGCCTCAGTGGCAGAAAAAAAACATCCCAAATCTCACGGAGATGATGCTGACGAGCTGTATCGTGTTCTGGGATTAATGAACTTTTTTAGATCTTATGGACATGCTTCGGCTGATTTAGATCCTCTAAAAATGGCAGAGAGGACCAACATCGACTATGAGAGGTATCTTACCCTTATTGATCCGCGGGGGGATAGCGCGCTGTGGCCTAAAGCAGGGTTCTCTGTGGATAAACTGCTGCAGAAATTGATGGACACATACTGCAGAAATATCGGGTTTGAATACATGCACATACACTCGGATGAAAGGCGTATGTGGCTCCAGGACAGGATAGAAAGTGCTCGCAACAAAATCTCTGCTGATGAAAAAAAGGAGATTCTGAACCATTTGCACGAAACTGAGATGTTTGAGCAGTTTTTGCATGTGAGGTATCCCGGTTACAAGAGGTTTTCGGTTGAGGGTGGGGATACGCTTATTGTCGCGCTTGAGAAGGCTATAGCCTTGGCTCCTAGCATGGACATAGCGGAAATTGTTATCGGTATGCCGCATCGTGGTAGGCTGAACGTTTTGACTAAAATTACGAAAAAACCTTACGTTGCTATGCTGCATGAATTTTCAGGTGGTACAGCCTATAGAAGCGATCTCAATGTTACTGGAGATGTGAAATACCATTTGGGCTATTCCCACGATAGGAACGTAATGGGTAAGAATGTGCACATTACCCTAACAGCTAATCCATCGCACTTGGAAGCTGTGAACCCTGTTGTAATGGGAAGGGTAAGGGCGAAAATGGATCGGCTAGGTGTTCCGGTGTTGGGCATCATGGTACATGGGGATGCGTCTTTCATAGGGCAGGGTGTTGTAGCTGAGGGGTTCAATATAGGTGGGGTGGATGGTTATGCAGCGTGTGGTTATATCCACATTGTGGTGAATAATCAGGTCGGCTTTACTACTAACCCTAGCAGTGCCAGAACCTCCTTGTACTGTTCTGATGTTGCGAAGATGGTGGATGCTCCGGTATTTCATGTAAATGGCGATGATCCCGAGTCTGTTGTGGAAGTTATGCAGATAGCCATGGAGTATCGTGACAAATTCAAGAAGGATGTAGTTGTGGACATTGTGTGCTATAGACGCCATGGGCACAACGAGGGCGATGCGCCATCATTTACCCAGCCACTAATGTATGGCCGTATTGCGAAGCACAAAACAGTTGCTACTTCTTATGGTGATAAACTGGTGGCGGAGGGTGTTGTTTCCAAAGAAGAAATTGAGAGTTTCCGCAAGCAATTCCGTGCGGGGCTCGATTCTGCCTATTCGGAGGTTGCTAGTTATAAACCGCCTGAAGCTTGCTGGTACGATGGATACTGGAAGGGATTGAAGTATCCTACACCTGGGAAGTTTGACGACTATCTTACTGAAACCGGTGTTGATGGCGATAAGCTGGTGAGTCTCATGCGTGCTCTATGCAGCGTGCCGGCGGGCATTACCATAGACAAGAAGCTCTCTGCGATGCTCAATGCTAGGCTTGAGAGCATGAGTAGCGGCTGTATAGACTGGGGGGCAGGTGAAACTTTGGCTTTTGCGTCATTGTTGGCGGAGAAGAAGCGGGTTCGTCTTTCTGGGCAGGATTGCGGTAGGGGTACTTTCTCCCACAGACATGCGATGTTGATCGATCAAGTTACAGGGGCTCCGTATGTTCCGTTGAATAATCTTGGTGTGGATCAAGAAAAGTTTGAAGTTCTCAACAGTCCGTTGTCTGAATATGCAGTCATGGGTTTTGAGTACGGGTATAGCCTGGACTCACCTGACGCACTTGTAATGTGGGAGGCTCAGTTTGGTGACTTTGCCAACGGAGCACAGATTATTGTAGATCAGTTCATTGTGTCTGCAGAGACAAAGTGGCTGCGTTCTAGCGGGTTGGTATTGTTATTGCCTCACGGTTACGAGGGGCAGGGTCCTGAGCACAGCTCGGCTCGGATTGAGCGCTATTTGCAGCTTTGTGCAAGTGATAACATTCAAGTTGTCAACTGTACTACTCCGGCAAACTACTTCCATGTGTTGCGTAGGCAGCTGCACAGAGACTTTAGAAAACCTCTTGTGGTATTCACCCCTAAGTCCCTGCTGAGGCATAAGCTGGCTGTTTCCAAGTTGTCAGATTTTAGTGGTAGGTTTATGCCTGTGATAGGAGAGGCAATCGATCGCTGTACGGGGGCAGCTGTTAAGAAGGTTGTCATTTGTAGTGGGAAGGTGTACTACGATTTGCTAGCTGCCAGGGGGGATCGTGCTGATATAGCGCTTCTGCGGCTGGAGCAGTTTTATCCGTTCCCCAAAGATATTTTGGCTGCAGAGCTCGCTAAATACCCTGCTGCGAGTGTTGTGTGGTGCCAGGAAGAGCACGAAAACATGGGTGGGTGGCAATTTGTACGACATCGCATAGAGGAGTCCATGCAGGCTGCGAAGTTGAAAGGTGCTGTGACATATGTGGGTAGGCCTGAATCAGCCTCAACCGCAGTGGGATATGCTAGTATGCATGCCAAAGAGCAGGAGCTTATATTGTCGGCGATCTTGTCCTGATTCGGGGGATGTTTGTTGCAGCTTTCCTGTGGTGTTGAGGAGGATTCCGGTTTTGCTGTAATTGCCGTGTGCTAGTGTGCAAGGTACACGTTTTTTTTTTGCAGATTATGCTTCTGAGGCTAGGGCGCGCTAGCTTCGTGGCATGAGGCAGCCTAATGATCGCCGCCTCATGCTGGTGGTTTACATTGTATGTGTTGTAAGTAGCACGTGGGCCTATTCCCAACAGTTCAATCTATTATCAGCATCTACTTTACCAATCAGGGTGCATGTTTAAAGCCATGCTATCTAGGCGCAAGTGTTTTCTGTATGGCGATCTAGTGTTTTACTGGGACTTTTTCAGATCTGCACTTTTTCTTTCTTCGGGCATGTCTGCAGGGGAACTTGATAATGGGTTTTCAGAAGTATCTTGCGTGGTAGGGGGGTTGTTACCTGTTGCAACAGAAAGATCATCTTCTGTTGATGTGCCTCTGGCTGCTGGGTTAGTTGTGCCGCCACCTTGTTGAGAATCTGTAGCATTTTTTGCTGAATCATGTTGCGGAACCGTGTTACCTGTAGAGGTGCGCGCTGTTCTATTTTGCGATTCTGGAGCTCCGATTTTCAGCATTTTTATAGCATTCTTGTTTATAAGGGCTCCTCCTATGCGTTTTGTTACGTAGAATTTTACGAAGGCTTTACTGGTATAGGGGTCTCTAAGCACCCTTAGGTCGCTATTTTCCACTATTTTGTATGCACTTTTGAAGTCTGCTAGCGCGACAGCTGGGTATGTTGTGGAGTTTACCTCAGGCATGTCTGATGTTTGGTATACTGGTATACCCATAATCAGTTCTTCTCCCGTGGGTCCCTGTTGTAGCAAGTACTGTCCTGAGGCGGTTTTTAATGACCTAATCTTTTGCAGTACGCTACGATGCATAATAAATGATGCCCTTGATGCGAAGTACTCATCCAGTGAGTAGTACAGCTCTATTAGGGAGTCAGCTGTTAACTGTTCTGTGTACACATAGTCTATGGAATCAGTGGGTTCGGATTTAGGGGTTTGGTCGCCTTTAGAGTGTTTGGTTATGTTTTCTGGGGCGGTAGAACTTGTGCCCTTTTTTGTCTGTCGTGGCGGTATGGTTCGCAAGTAGCTCATGATCCCTAGTGGTTGCTTGTCCCCATTTCCACTTATGAATGCCCTGTTTTCTGTTCTACAAAATGCGTCAACCAAGTTGCTAATTAGCCAATCCTCTAGGTTTATCGATGCGTCATTTAGGAGTTTCTGGGATATTTGTGGTTGTGCATACATCTCACACAAGCTAATTGTAACACTCTTCATAGTGGGGGCAGTAGTAGCAGCGTCTGGTCCGCCCTCATTGTTACTCCAGCCCACAAAGGTGTTTCTATTATCCGTTGTGAGGTATTCCATACTTTCTCCTGATATTTTTTCTACAGAACAAAGCTTGCGCATTACGGAGCTTTTTTCCAGCAGCTTGTCGATGTGTAGGATGAATTTTCTGGGTACTAAGTAAGAAAAAGGGGTTCCTGTGTAGGAAGATTTTCTCTCCATATCAGAGTAGCTAGCACCAGTACTTATGTATTCACGTAGTGATTTGCACTGTAATGTATCGGGTTCCTCATTTAGGTTGATGTAGTTGTGCGTAGCCTCGATTTTATCAAGGCGTTTACTGCAATCATCAAACTTGCAATTTATGTTTCCAAGCAGCTTAAGTATCTCATCACTGGATGAATGAATGTTTTCCATTTCGTCTTCGTGCGATATGTGATGATGCGTCGCAGTATCCTGCGGAAAAAACTCTGTAATGCCATCCTTAACTTCGAGAGGAGGTATTGTCATGTTTTGCCTTGCTCAATTAAAAATGTAAAAAGAAATGATATGGACGTACGTTTTGTACGTAAGAGTATTATTCGTTCGTTTGCACAGTTACGTAAGCAGTAAATATTAAAATCACGAATAGTACCGCGTCTTCCACGATAACTTCAGCCTACGCTGTATGTGTACATTTGTGCTAGGATCCTACAGTGGACAATCAAGAACGCCACTGTGGGCAGTGAGAGTATCTGAGGCAGTATAGTGATGCTACCTGTAAATTTTGTATCCCGAGGGGATCATTGTAGGTTTTTAGACGGTGCTGCGACTAAGCCCACATAGGTGTATTTACAGGTACCGTCTGGTAAGGAGTATGACGTTGGATTTTTGGTAGGCAGTATACGTAGTTGTCTCTCACATTGTTGATAACGCTATTATGGCCAGTGTGATACTGAGAATGGAACGCTTTGATACCAGGCTTTCGGCGTGGCACCAACTTCAGTGTTAACACGATAACATGATGTTATTTATGTTTTGGCGCTACGCTGTGTTGGTTTTCAAGTGCGATAGGAAGTGCAGCATGTTTTATCCAGAATATTGTGGTTACGAATCGGTTTGGTATGCAAAGCGTTGATGGAGGTTTGCGTAGGAAGTTATAACATGCGGTAACGCCGTGTTGCAGATAGCTGTGGCCAGGTCTATTAAGTAGCAAGAGCCTAGTTATTGGTGTTAGTTATGCGATCGGGAGAGATACCGCATGTGGCGCGGGAATTGCGTCTATGACGCAATTCATACCACGTGATATTTGGCTGAGGTTCAGGTTTTTTGTATACACGTGTGTGTAAAAATACGTACGAGAAGTAAGCTACACTGTTGTTTAATGAGCTCCCAACCTGTTGGCCTTACTTAATAGAAACTACGCCATGCAGAGACTGGCTCTTCGCAGCTGATTTTCCTCAGTTATTGAGTGTTCTCTGTATGTTTCACTCTAGGAAGATGACTTTTGATAGCCAAGAATATGCACATGGAAGTGATACACAACTTGTCCTGCAGCCGCACCATGATTTGTTACTAGCCTGTAACCTCCCATACGTAGCCCGAGCTTATGAGCGATATGGCCTACGGTTTTGAAGAACGCTGATATGTCATAATCCGACCTTACAAAATCGTCGAACGACACATATTCTCCCTTTGGTATAACCAACACATGTACAGGAGCTTCAGGTCTTATATCATGAAATGCCAGAACGCAATCATCCTCGTACACCTTGTTACACGGCAACTCCCCTCTCAAGATCTTTGCAAAGATGTTGTTTCTGTCGTACTGCATATAACTACATTCCCTTTCCTTGCGATGTAGCTCCACGTGCCGCTTGCGACACAGGGGTAGCGTAGGGTGATTCCTGCGTTGTCCCACGGGGAGACTGATCATGAGACATGTCTTCTAGTCCCGCGGCAGCGTCTATGATCGTATCCATATTTAAGGAAGACCCGCTCTGCTGAGGCATAGAGCTACCAGCGATTCTGTCGGACTCCTCAAGGAACTGTGTTTGTCTAGTAATGTGATCGACGCCAGTGTCAGGAGAAACAGGGGAAACCCCTCCGCTCATTGAAAAGCTCTCAGCTACGCAATCATTCATCACGGCGCTATCTCGAGAAGCACCAGACGCTAGTTCTACAACGTCTGTATCGTGCGATGCACCGCGATCCGAAGCAGTCCTTTCTGCTCCACTAGCTACATCCCTACCACTGCCTTGTTCAGCAACGGGTCCTGATGTAGGCGTTTTGCTTGGGTTTTTGTACGTTTGGCTTACTAGATTGGATGTCTCCATACCGGTGTCTCGAGCATGTATCAACTCTTCCGCCAGGCTCTTAGCCAAATCAGGACTACCAATCCCCAGAGCCCCGAAGACATTTTCTATTTCCTTCTGTATATCCTCTACTGTCTTGTTATTTGTATCTATAGTTATTTTTAGCATTCTACTGAAGCCATCAGGTGAGCGTTCTACGGCCAAGCCTCCAGAATTCATTTCCAGGGACCGTCTGAGCTCTACAAGAGTCTTACACTGGTTGTTTGCCTGCATGTGTGTGAAGGCCAATCCAATATCACCAAGCCCGCCTTGCAACCCCTTGCTACTGGGGTCCAGCTTTCCTATTTCGCTGTTATCCAATGCTTCCAACAGCTGTAGAGACTCCTCACTGACCACGCCGTCTCTCAGTGAGAGCACTAGTCTCCCATCATTTTCGTAGTTGGGATTCACTAATGTTCCGCGCATCCTATCCCAGGAGAGATTTCGTATGCCGGCGGCCCTGTCATATAAAGGAGCGCCCTTGCCGACGAGATCCGCGGCGAAGTGCTTTGTAGCGCCCCATATGTTTCTCTGAGTTTTGGCTACGGAACTCTGTGTAAGGGGCAAAGTCGCATTTGCCACTGCGCGCCGCGCAAAACGCAGCGACGAAGCGAAGAATCTTCCTATTAACATGTTGACACCACGGATAATCCTGAATTATAGACCCCTAACATTCTGATTGCAAAGAAACTAAAAAGCCACAAAGCGAAACTGCGCACAGATTTAGGTATGCAAACGGACATGTTATGTTAAAATACGAGATCGTAGCCTAGCATGCTTAAGTTAACAAATACTTTAGAGTGACTAATAGTACGGAATACACGCCCGTTCTGAGGCAGTATAGATCGCTAAAAGAGCAGTATAAAGAGTGTCTGCTACTGTACAGATTAGGCGACTTTTACGAGTTGTTTTTTGAGGACGCAGTAATTGCGTCCAAGGCGCTTGATATAGTGCTTACCAAGCGTGGTGCTGACACTCCGATGTGTGGTGTTCCATATCATAGTAGTGATAGCTATCTAGGGAAGTTGGTCAAGCTTGGATATAAGGTCGCAGTGTGTGAACAGCTGGAGACCGCAGAGGAAGCAAGAAAAAGAGGCATAAGATCCTTGGTCCGGAGAGAGGTTGTGAGGATCGTAACTCCTGGGACTCTGTTAGAAGATGGAATGCTAAATGCGAAAGATGATAATTATCTTGCTTGCATTGCAAATATTGGAGACCGCTATGGGATCGCGTGGATGGAACTTTCCACAGGTCTGTTTAATGTGCGTTCAACAAGGATAGAAGATCTGGACAGCGAGATACAAAGATTAGGCCCGAGCGAGCTGTTAATTTCGGATAAGCTAAAAGAGCAGCAGTCAATGGAGCTTGTTCTGAAGAGGCATAGATGTGCGGTAACGAGTCATAATGAGAGTTTTTTTGATGCCAAGCGGGCAGAGAAGGTTTTGTGTGGCATATATGGTGTAAGTACGGTACAGGGCCTTGGTAATTTTGAAGAGGTTGAGATAGCTGCTTGTGGATCTTTAGTTGAATATGTCAGAATGACGCAGAGGGGTAATCTGCCGAAGTTGAGCTATCCTAAAGTCCGCGATAACAGCAGTTTTGTACTAATCGATGGGCCTGCGTTGCGGAATCTTGAGCTTTTTTGCACCCAATCTGGCGACAAGAAGGGCTCTCTGATCTCCGCTATTGATCGCACTGTTACGACCATGGGTGGTAGGTTGCTGAAGAGGTACCTTGCCTTTCCTGCCGCGTGCCACAATGTTATCAAGGGTAGGCAAGATGCGGTTGAGTTCTTTGTAAATCATAGGTCCATGTGCGAGATGCTCAGGGGAGTGATGGGCGGAATTCCGGATATAGAGCGCATATTGACTAGGATAAAGCTATCCAGGTGTTCTCCCAAAGATGTGTATATGCTGGGACAGGCCCTAAGTAAGATCTACGAATTGTCAAAAATCATGAGTGCTACTACGCACTCGATTGTATCCAGGATCCTTGTAGCATTGGGAGATCACAGGGCTTTGCTCAAACTAATAAGTGAGACTATTGCGGAGCACGGTGCAGTACATTGCAGAGATGGTGGGTTTATAAACCCAAGTTGCAACGAGCGTTTGGCAGAATTGGCACGCATACAGGACGACAGTGGGTCTTTGATACAGAGGCTACGCGATAAATACAGAGCGCAAACAGGGATTAGTAGTCTTAAAATATTGTGTAATAATCTTTTGGGGTACTACATAGAGGTATCCTCGTCTTATAGGGTGACCGATGAGTCGTTCATCCGAAGACAGAGTATGGTTAATAGTACGCGATACACCACAGCAGAGTTGAAGGAGCTCGAGGAAAGAATAATTTCTGCGCGTAGCGAGAGTGTGGACTTAGAGGCTCAGATATTTAAAAGTCTTTGCACTAGAATTGCTGATGAGGCACAGGGTATCGGCTTAGCTGCAGAGTCGGTGGCGGAATTGGATGTTCTAACATCACTTGCTGAAGTTGCTGTAGAGAGTAATTATGTCAGGCCTATTGTTGACGATAGTAGCAAGTTCAGAATAGTACGAGGTCGCCATCCAGTTGTTGAGGAAGGCACCGACTTTATTGCAAATGACTGTGATCTTTCGGAAGGGAGCCGTATGTGTCTTGTTACGGGGCCTAATATGGCTGGTAAGAGCACATTTTTGCGTCAAAACGCATTGATAGCAGTTTTAGCTCATATAGGTTCGTTCGTACCTGCGGAGTACGCCCACATAGGAGTAATCGATAAGATATTTAGTCGGGTAGGGGCTTCAGACAATATAGCTGTGGGGCACTCTACGTTCATGGTTGAGATGGTAGAAACAGCGGCTATTTTGAACCAAGCCACATCGCGTTCTCTGATCATTTTGGACGAGATAGGAAGAGGCACAGGCATAAATGATGGTCTTTCTATTGCTTTGGCCACTATCGAGCACATACACGATGTTACCTTCAGTAGGGCTATCTGTGCTACGCATTATCACGAGCTTCCAAAACTCAGCGAGCGTTTTGCTAATATGAAGTTTCTGTGCCTCAGAATAGAGGAGTGGAAAGGCGAAGTGGTATTTCTTCATGAGGTAGTTCCTGGTATTTCTAGTAAGTCTTATGGCATACATGTTGCAGGGTTAGCAGGTTTTCCCAAGAGGGCACTAGACAGAGCCAAGTTTTTCATGAGTAAGTTTGATGCACATGATGTCAGCTACAATAAATGTCTGGACGGTCTAGATACCGCTTGTAACAGCGTGGATGACGAGCTGTTGGTGGAAGAGAGAGAGTAAGCACCATACCTCACTATTTTTACGGCTCATTATCGAGGATCTTCATTTGGGTGATATTCTAGGGTGTCGCATATGTGCTTGTTTTGCGCTCACGTGTTGCTGTGAAGAATGATTGTGTGAAGTGTGTATAGCAGTAGGGCGTATGCCTTGGCGTCATTAATGTCTTGCGAACAATAGGGCATTAGGATGCGTTTAGAGGTATACTGTGTTACATTAGTTTTTAGCCGCTATGTGTGCTCATGTAAAACTATCGGAATCTGTTGGTCGCGCCGCAGATATAGTTTGTATTATGGTGCATCTGTTGTATCCATCCTGCATGTTCCGAATTCTTTTTTGTCTGGATAAGTGCCTAAACTAGCAAAGTGAGGTCCTGGCGAGTCTGCATAACTGCTAAGCGGTCGATCGCATTGTGCGGTGTCGACGCGAAAAATTTTGGTCTTAGACGGATAATAGGTTTGTCTACCCATGTTGAATATAGCGCGTGGCTATAGTATGGGAATGCAGTAAGTAGATTTTGTTCCTGCGACAGCGTATTAGGCCGCTGCCAAACTCCAGAGATGCCAGTGCAAATCATTACGGGCTTTTTCCACTGTAAACACGCAGAGGGCTTATAAGTACAGGCTTTCTACGGACAAAGCAGAGTTTATGTGTTTAAGTGGCGTTAGGGATGGCTTTGATGGTGTTCCGCTGTGCACACAGTTTTATGTAGTTTCACACAGGTGTTGTAGTCATAAGTTTAGTTGGTGGAGTTTCATGTTCTTCAATTAGTGCTGGCTGAAGGATTTGTACAAAACACCTTGGCATTCGCAAGTCGCTCGCACATATCACACATTGCGCTTAAGCGGATTATCGAGAATTGTGAGGAGTTGTGCTGCTATATGCTGGTAGCCAAGACAATTATGTGTGTCATTGTATTTCGAGGAAGTGCAATGACCACTAATTTTTAGACTGAGTGCAGTGTGTGGAAAGAAGAGCCTTTGTTAGAGGTCGTACATGACAGTCAAATATAATTTCCATAATTGACCAAAGCTTCAGCGCTGACGACGAATTATATGTTTAGGCGCAGATTGGCGCTGTTAAAAAGATACTTGCTTACATAACCCAGTGTTTCCCAGGGCAGAACATAACTTCTCATATGTTGTGGGAAATGTTTTAATGCATGGCGATATGACAGTCTAGGACAATCTCGAGAAATATAAGAAAGGTGCCCGAACGCGGTAGTATCTTGAAGTACGGTATGTTCTGGCAATAGCTTGCTTATGATGTCTGGCTTATAGCTTTAGTTGTTGAGACAGATGATATTTAAATGCTTTTTTCGGGACATGGGGTTTTGTTCACGGAACCTCGTGGCGTGACTCATGCAGATTTCAAAAAGGGTGAAAAATACGCAGCCTAATGGGTGGTGAGAATATATCAGAGAATTTACTGCTCCTAGGTTAGATTCTGTATTGGCTTTAACCCTTTGAGTAGAGGCATATAGCTTTGAAAAGCTCTTTTGTAGAGCATAACCAGATCTGTAAAGCTACATGTGTTTTGAATGCAAATGTGGTGTCTTTTCAAATTAGGACATACGGCTTTTCTTGAGGGCCAATTGGTACATGTAACACAAGCTACAGAGACGCAGTGAGTTTTTGATATTTTACTTTTGTGATGCTTGAAACTTCTTGTGCGATTCTGTGTTGCGACGTTTTAGGATGGTGGTAGGGGTTTGTGTGCCAATCTCCCGTGTGTTCCAGCGCTGTGTAATTTTGTGTAAGTGTGCAGAGATTTATAGAGCCACCTGCAACAATATCATAATGTGCGTAGTCTCCGATTCTGCAATGCCGTACAAAGTTATAAAACAACAAATTTTGCCCATGTGTTGACCAGAAGTTTGTTTAGGGTTTACAGGCAGTAGTTACGGATCGCATTGTGCCATGGCGCAGAATAAAGGAGGGCTGTGAGTGAGAACTATAAAGATGTTTTCGCGGTTTGCCCCGTTGACAAAATGTATCCAGCAAAAATCCACGAACCACATCTTGAACATTGAGCGGATAAACGGCGCTTAGAAGTATTGCCATGGGCTCAGCTATACGCGGAACAACAAACACTGAACAATGCTCAGCGCGCAGAGAGCGCAAGCCAGAGAACATAAATAACGCGGAGGCCTACGAAGACCTCTGCGTGTGGTTACAGTATCCCTGCAAGGATAGGACCTGGCGCTGCCTGATTGAGTTTGAAAGCTGACTTTCTTACCAAACCAGCTACTAGTTTGACCTCTTCCTCGTCGTAACCCAGGCGAACAACCTCTTTTTCGGGAAGACGCTTGTCAATCAGCAAATTCAGGATTGCGTCAAGCTTATGATACTCAGGCAACGTATCCTGGTCTGTTTGGTTTGGCTTCAGCTCAGCTGAAGGTGCCTTTTCCAGTATGGATTTGGGAATAACATTGCTCTTCGCACATAGGCTATGAACCGGTACATTACTATTTCTCCATCTTACCAGGTCATAAACTTTCGTTTTGTAAACGTCTTTAATGGGTGCAAATCCGCCACAAGAGTCCCCATACAATGTCATGTAGCCCGCACATATCTCAGACTTGTTTCCGGTGGCAAGCAGTATAAGCCCCATACTATTACTCACAGCCATCAAGTACATGCCCCTGATCCGGGACTGCATATTTTCATTGGTAACACAACCATCAATGCTACTTGTGCCAGCGGGCACCGTAACGCTCTCTGAGCAGGCACCAAAGATGGCCTCTATGCTGACGACCTCATGCGACACTCCGAGAAGGCCGGCGCACTGCTTTGCGTCATCTATGCTGCACTGCGAGGTGTATCGTGTTGGCAGCATGTACGTATATACACATTCCGGAGACAGCGCGTCTGCGGATATTGCCGCAACTAATGCTGAGTCTATTCCACCTGAGAGCCCCAGTACAACTCCCCTAAAACCACTTTTCTTAACGTAATCCCTCACAGCTAGCATTATGGTGCGGTATACGAATTCCTCATGACCAAAATGCGACAATGCAACGCTAGCACCGCTGCAAGCGTCTTTATTTGGTTCTACTATTGGAACACTACACTGATCCTGTCGCGATGAACTAGTTTTTGAATTGCCACCACTACACTCAGAAGATCCATTATTCCATGTTTCAGTGTCAGTAGTATAATCTGCCGGTACAGAGGGGGAAGATTTACCAGCTGAAGCCTGTAGCTCTAATACCTTTGTATCTTCCTCCCACATGCTAAATGCATCTGTGGACATGTTGCTGTAGATCAGGGATCCGCCGGGGAATATGCCGCTCTCATAGCCTCCAAGCATATTGAGATATATGAAACTGCCATGTTTCTTCAACACATCTTCCATGTTGCTCGAGCGAAAAAGCCCTGAGTACCCATTCTGAGACCTACCCAGTAATATCACTACATCAATGTCATCGGGTACGCCACCGTATACATCAACCCAGGTTTTCGTGCCTTGCTCTAAAGTACATCCTTCCAGTATCATGGCGACGCGCAACGAGCCCACATCAAAAACTACATAGCCAGAAGGTGCACTGTGAGTAAATGCGGGAATCTCCATAATCTTTTCTGATTTCCCGCGTGAGAGCAAATAAATCGCCTCAGTCAACATGCCATTTCTTTCCGAGACCCCGCCCACTATAGCATGGGTTCCCGAAGCACTTGAAGCCAAGTCCTGCACGCAATGATGCGAACGCTCTACAAACTCACCCGCAAGCACCGGCTCCTTGCTAAGATACCCTGAAATTGCGTACCTTCCGAACACTACCAAGTCTACATGCGAGGACTCGCACTTCCTGTATTCGGACAGCACCTTACTATAGTTCGCAGCGATGTCATAAAGACCATAATTGAGCTGTTTAACGCAAATTGTAGCCACTATACATATCCTCCGAATGACTGCCACTTTCTCGCCATTTCTAACGCGGCGTACGTGACAATGCACCGAGCCCCAGCACGTTTCATGCTGAGCAATGATTCATACATGCATTGGTCATAGTCCAACCATCCACGCAAGGCTGCAGACTTAATCATGGCATATTCTCCACTTACTTGGTAAGTGAAAACGGGAATGTCTAGATCTTTGCTAATAGACGAAAGGACATCTAAGTAAAATATACCGGGCTTCACCAACAATATGTCAGCTCCCTCGTTTACATCCATGCGCGCTTCAAGCAGTGCCTCTCTGGAATTGGCGGGATCCATATGATAGGTGCGCTTGTCTACAGATTGAGATGCAGTACGAGACCCAACCACCAGCCGAAATGGGCTATGAAGACATGAGCAATACTTTGCGGAGTATGACAAGATACTGACGTGGCTGAAAGAGCTGTTGTCAAGAAATTCCCTAATCACTCCAACCCTACCATCCATCATTTCTGAAGGCGCCACAACGTCGCATCCAGCTGCAGCCAAAACGGCGGCCTGCTTGCACAAAACGCCCAACGTTATGTCGTTATCAACAACGTCGCCAGCTAAAATCCCATCATGACCAGAAGATGTATAAGGGTCCAAAGCTACGTCTGCCATAACCCCTATGCTTGGTACAGACTCCTTGACCATGCGCACTGTTCTGCAAATAAGATTTTCAGGATTATATGCCTCCTCAGCATCAGCAGACTTTTTGCAATCTGCAGGGAATAGCATTACAGCACTTATCCCCAAGCTATGCGCTTCTGCTGCAAGATCGACCGCCATTTTCGGTGAAACGCGTTTCATGCACTCCAGACCTTCGAGCACCACACATTCAGTTTCATGCTCATGGATGAAAATGGGCAGTATCAGATCACTTGGCAGTAGAGAAGTCTCTCTCACCATACTACGAATCCACTCATGAGAACGTTTGCGCCGTAGCCGCGTTGTTGGGAACCGCATGATTGTCTTAAACCCGAGATATTGGGGCAGAGTATATTTTCTTTGCATACTCATATCAATCTATTTTTGCACCAAGTAGCAAAGCACGTACCAGGACTATGTCTTGGCTGAATATGCACCGATACCGTTGTTTTGCAAAGTGCTGTAAGGACTATCTTGTACCGTAGATATAGAGTTTGAAGTACATTGTGCGCTTCCAAAAACAGTAACCAGTGCCCCATTTTCAATAGCTCATGCAACAATGCTTAGGGACGTTATCTTAGCGAATGGATATTTGTGGTACGCAGGAGCAGTGAGTATTGCACTGTTAATATCATTCAATAATGCTGCAGATTGAGGTCAATAAATAGCCTCCTTAATTATGCGTGACTGTGAGAATTTGAGAATATACACTTGCCCGAGTTTTTGTCAGGTATAGTCAGTGCTTCCAGAAGGCAGAAATGGTGAAGTGCTTACCGTTCACAGCAGTGAGATGTTTGCAGAGGTTGTCGCCAGACACGCTGTATCGCACGCTGTGGATACTGTTGTCGTTCCCAACGATGTGGATGCAGACCACTTTCTTTTGGAGTTTAAGAGTATAGGAGGTAACTCCGTAGATGTTCTGTCATTTACAGACATTATTGATGCACATCGCTACTATCACGTAGACCGGGACAGTATATCTTGCCTGGTTCCATTGATGCAATTTATAGAGGAGTGGAATGTTTCTCATGGTTCAGAGTATCCCCCCTGTATAGCTGAGGAATTGCTGCTCTTATTGAAAGAAACGTACATGAACTGTGGTGATGTCAGTGTTTTGTCTTCACTGTCTTACAGTGAAAGTCTAGCGGAGCACTGGCGTTTGAAGTCAGAATTCTTAAGGGACTTTGCAGCCTGGTGGAAGCGTACTCTTCCTACAGAGCAAGGTACTGTGTCGGCTTACCAGCTGGTGGACAACTTCATTGCGAGCGTGCAGGCATCAGGGAAGAAGGTCATGTCTGCCGGAATAGCCTTCAATCGCGTGTTTGTAAGCTTTTTGAAGGCCCTGCAATGTGTTGCTGACAGCAAAATAATCCTTCCATTTTTGGACCTTGAGCTTTCAGAGGACGCATTGGATGCTGTGGAAGAGGGGCATTATCAGCATTTTCTGATGCAGCTTCTAAGACAGCTTGGTATCGAAAGAAAAGAAGTGAGGCGTATAGGTGATGTACGCCGTGGTAACAAGGTTTTGAGTGCAGTTTTCAACTTTGAGTTACCGGACAACAATACTCTCAACTCTTGCGCGTACGGTGAGGAGCTATCAAATATAAAATTGGTAACATGTGACTCCGAAAACGAAGAGGCAGTCAAAATCGTGGAGATTTTGCAAAAATATGCTTCTGACCCTGCAGAGTGTACAGTTAATAAACCGTGTGATGATGAAACGCAAGGCAGTGCTGCATTATCTAATGAGTTCCGTGATTCCGCTACGAGTTCTAAGAGCGCTAAAAAAATCGTTGAAAGTTTCAGGTGCCTGAATAAGAGATGCGTTGCGTTCATAGGTGGTGAATCTTTATTGGAAAGGGTGCATTCTATTTTGTCGGTAGAGGGTGTCGAGCCCTCCGTAACCGACTGTGGTCATATAGTATCTTCCCTGGTTAACAGCGTATTGGAGGTCGTTCTGTCCGCCGGTGAGGCTGCGCATCTATTAGCGTTGTTGAAGCACCCACTTGTCACTTTGGGTTATGAAGAGGAACAGTATCGCTCGATAGTTTCTGAATTTGAAATCGACATTATAAGGAAGAATTCCGTATCGGGGTTTGATGCGATAGGTAATGTCATAAGTGAGAAAAGCCCGGAGTTAGTTGAGTTTTGGTGCAACGTGCAAGAAGTGCTTCGAGGACTTGTGTGTCTTCGAAGCACTCACTCAATGGGCGAGATTCTAGGTGAGCATTGGAGCTGTATAAGGAGTCTTATTGCTGGCAAGCACCGTGATATGTCGGCCTATCGCAGTTCTGCACTCGACGAGATGGAGAATTTTTTTACCGAAATGTACAAGTACTGTACTACCGCGGAAGTATTTTCTATGCAGAGCTACAGAAGGGTATGCACAGAGGTTGTGGCGCACTACTTTTGTGCACGAAGTAATGAACTATCAGCCATGAGTTTTGCCAGGAACGAAGTGGTTATAATTGCAGGATTTAACGATGGCGAGTACTCGTTGTTGCCGTGTAAAACCCTGATCAACAATGATATGCGTTTACAAATTGGTCTTCCCACCGTGGGTGAGTATGAAGGATATATGAGATGTATCTTGTACGGTCTTTTGCAGGCAAATTGTGCTTATATCACAAGAGCAGCAGAACGTCGTGGCAAGGCCATGGAAGCCCCCGTACTTTTCAGATATATGAGTTTTTTGATGGGTGTTTCACCAAACGCTAGTGATACCCATTCAACAGAGGACATCATGGCCACTGATGGCATTGTAGCTCCTGAAGAGGTTATCGTGCATGTTCCAAATCCTGGGCTCGATGTTAGGAAATCAGCCCTTTCTGAATTAACTGCGGCAGCTGTAGCAATGTTGGTTAATAATCCTTATGTGTTTTACACACGCCATATTCTGGGCATACGCCCGGTGAATGAGGTCAATACAGGGAGAATAGCACCGAACTTTGTTGGTGCAGTTCATAGGATATTGTCAAAATACCTGCGTAGCGTAGGCGTTGGCAGCGACTGTTATGCCTTTATGGAAATGGCAAGGCAGGAATTCTGCCGAATAAGCATAGGATATCCATATGTTGAAAAGCTATGGTGGCCTCGGTTTAAGAGGATGTCTGAGGGATTTTTGCAAGTTGATGCGGAGAGAAAACGTAGCATTTCGAAAATAGACACAGACTGTGGTTTTTCTTGGAAAGTGAGCGATGAAATAACAGTAACGTCGCAGTGTGAAAGGGTGGAGTACTTGAAGGACGGAAAGTTATCAATTGCGTGCTATAAAGTTGGTTCAGTCCCTCCTCAGGTCGACATACAGTGCGGCTTTGAACCCAGGGGGATAATAGAGTCTATTTGTGCCACAGATAGCACGGGTATAGAGGATGTCTCTTTTGCGTATTGGAGGATCACTCCAGAAGCTGTGGAGATTACGGAGATCTCAGATTTTGCCAATGTTCTAGAAACGGCTAGGAGCGGGTTGAAAGGCTTTTTAGTCAAATATAGAGAGGAGATGACCCCGTTTCAACAACGGGAAGATTTTTCTAAGTTTGTCGAGTATGAACTTTTTTCCAGGATAAGGGAGCGTATTTCCATATACAGCAGACGATGGTAAACGTATACGGAGGGAGTAGCACATTATCGCATTGTGTGAGCGGACGTTTGGTTTTGTGCACGGCAAGTACTGAGATGTTTTAGATGGTGGCTCCAGAAGACCCTATAGCTTCTATGTGTAAGTCTCTACTGAACTGTTCCTGTTGAGAAAATATTCTTCACATGGTCATGAGTTGGCACGAGGGCTCTGACGTGCGTTTATGTAAGTCGCCATGGACGAGGATACATTTTTGTAAAACGCTCTAATTTGTTTAAGGCTAGCGTTGAGGGCAAGCCATCAAACGTGTTGTGAGATATCAACCGTTATATCATAAACACAACAGGATTTATCATATTAAGTATATTCATACGTTGTCCTGATTGAAACACGAGCGATATACAAAACCGCTATTGTACGGCGCTTGTATGTCCCATGGTATTTTGCTACACTAGGCCAAGTTCGCTATACACGGGAGGTATTCGTGGTTTTTAGATTATGGAAGAGGATAACAGGTCTTAATGAGGTTGTGCTGTCAACGTTGTTGTGCAACGCCATAGAGCATTACGACTTCATAGTGTATGGAATCCTCAGTAGCACGATAAATAAGGTGTTTTTTGCTCAAGAAAACTTTTTTTCTGGGGACGATAGCGCGTATATGGCCTCTCTTATAGGATTTTTTGTTTTCGCATCGGCGTTTATGGCAAGGCCTATAGGCGCAATATTTTTTGGTTACATTGGTGACAAGAAGGGAAGAAGGGTTGCGCTAAATGCATCTACATTACTTCTGATTGGGTCCGTTCTAGGAATTGCTATGCTGCCAACTCCTCCGGTGTGGGGCATATACTCTGTAGTGGCACTTACCTTTTTGAGAGTAATGCAGGGATTGGCCTATGGTGCTGAGATAGGTGGCGTGGTATTGATGGCGGAAAGTATCGATAGCATGAAAATCCGCATCATGTGGGTAGCGCGTGTTACGTGCTGCACGGTCGGGATGATCGTGGGCGTATTTGTTGTTAAATTGTGTGAGACTTTCCTATCTGCTGAGAATATGGGAATATGGGGCTGGAGAATACCGTTCCTCGTTGCGGCACTGATTAGTCTTCCGCTTCCGAAGCTTCGTAAATTCATAAGAGAGAGCACGGAGTACATTAAATACAGAGAATCCGGTGTGGAAGAGAAGATTTTAAATTCCCTTTTCCATAACATTTTCTCTGTACTGCTGATAACCACTACGAGTGCGCTATCTGCGGGATACTTCTACATTTTTGTCGTTTACATGGAAATCAGTCACAAAGCTATGTTCTTTGAGTACGAAATATCTATGACTCTTTTGGGTATGGCTGCGTACACAAGCCTGTTGGTGCATGACTTTACTAAGAGAAGGTACTGCTTTATTCTTATATTGCTGTTCCTCGCCGCAACAGCGATGCCGTTCACTTATTATGTCCGGGAAGGCTACATGATAGCGCGTGTGACTTATGTTGCAGTGTCGGGTATATATCTTGGTTGGTACGGCACATTTATAGCTTTGCTTTTCCCTGTAGGGGCACGGCAGACTTGTTTTTCCGTAGGATACAGTATGGGCTACCTTGTAGGTGCTCTGGCTCCAGCATTGTGTTTGTGGTTTTATCATACTACTGGTAAGGATATAATGCCGGGATTGTACTTTACTGTACTCTCCCTTGTGGCTGCTGTAATTTTCGCGTTCTTCGTGCGCGAAGAAGGTGGCCGATACAAACTCACATACGGAAGTTGGCGGTAACTTTATTGCCAATTATAGGAGGCCCTTGCCGCTTGTGGTGGAGGCCTCTAAGTGTCGGGTGCAGCTCATTTAGCAGCGCACTGGTGCGGTTGGTTAGCCTATCGTGTTAGTGCGCTGCGTGATGCGTATGCTAGTATCATGCACTGATCTACCGTTTTCGTGGTTTTACTTTAGTGGATTAGAGGAATTGTGGTGAGTCTTGTGATTGTACGAGACTTGCCATGCAGAGTTTAGGTGCTACGCTTTGAAAATGTAAGCAGCCCTAAGCGCACTGGTATATTACTGGCATATTGGTGGTATTGTCGAAATGTGTAAAGCTCGTCTACTATTTCCTGCATAGCCAAAGGATCTGTGCGATTTGCCTGGTACTACGGTGTGAAGTTTATCAAATTGTGCATTGTCTATAAGATTCAGATTGGCATCTTGTATAAGTGGTCATACACCGGGCGTCGCAGTGGGCGTAATTGTCTCGATTCCGATATTTTTACGTAGTTTTTTGGTTAGGTGGCAGGACTGAAAGGTGTGAATATAAAATTTCAAGATGGGAGCAGCTATTAATGGCAGTAATGTAATTTTTATTATCACACCATGCTATTGGGCAACTGCTCATAGTTATTCTGTCAGGGTCGTTCGCGCTACAGCAATATGTGGTAAATCTTAATACTCACTGACCCGCTACATAGCGGAAGGATGGTCAATATGGATTGCTTTTCATCCGCATAAACTCTCGTACAGTATGCATTTGTAGTATTTCCATTTGTGTTTCGAGGCCATTACGCGGATTACGGTATTCTAAGTAGCGCTATCAAGTTGATATTGACAACTTTGTTGAGGTTGTGCAGCTTTGCAAGCGCGAAAATTTGATACAATGAGATTATCAACCGTAGCATCCATTGTGCTGGCGCATGTTTTGCGGGAAGTATTTCCTACAGGTGGTAGTTACGCATACAGTATGACTGTAGCCACGTTTTTTCTGAATGCTCATGTAGTGAAATATTGCGTATTTGTTTGCAGTACTCAACAAAACTTGCTTGTTTACGTAACGTAAATGCGAGATATGCACGCATGCTTATTGTCTGCGGATGGATTCACGAGTGAGTGTTGCAGCTTCCTAGCTACAATGCGCTATACGCTGGGTTGCAGTGCAAGATTTTCAGCCTTTTGCGCTTAGTTTGCCTACGAGTCCGAACAACATAACATCAAGACCGTATTGCAAAAGTAGAGATATGTAGCATGTGGTTTTTTGGCTTGCTTGAAAACGGCGCGTAAAAACCTTGCGGGGCGGGGAAGGAGCACACCCTGCGCAAGAACGGGCAACCTGTCACCTTTACGGAGTCTGCACAGCATAACTTAAACAATGCACAGACGCCCCACAACAACTAGGTAGCTCAGCAACAGTAGGAAAAACTAGTATGCGGCGACTACTAGAATGGAATCTCATCCACGTCGGGGTCAAGAAAGTCCGCCCCACCTAGGCTGCCGTCACTTGCTGCGATGTCTGCAGGTGCGCAATCGGTAGGAATGTCATGCCCAGTCATACCCTTGGGGTCTAGCAGACACAACGCGGAGTTAAAGCCCTGAAGCACCACCTCTGTTACATATCTGTCGTTGTTATTCTGGTCCGTCCACTTTCTTGTACGTAGAGACCCTTCAAGGTATACCTTGCTACCTTTCTTTGCGCAGGTTTTTACTACCTTTACTAACCCCTCGCTGAACACCACGACATTGTGCCACTCTGTCTTTTCTGTACGATTACCAGAAGTTTTGTCCAGCCAACTATCAGACGTTGCCAAGGAGAAGCTAGCCATTTCCTTGCCATTTTGCATTACCCTGATGTCAGGGTCCTTTCCCAGGTGACCTATCAAGATGACCTTATTGATTCCCAGTGAAGACATATACGCTAAAAAATTAAAAGCACCGGTAATACTAATCTTCCAATGAATTTAATTCAAGTTTTTGTTATCGATTGGGAAAATCGGAGATGCCGGCTATTGCGCTGTAATGTTTGGGTATTTCAAGTATTTTGTCCTTATGTATAATAAAAATGTGTTTTACTGGTTATGTGATGTAGTACTAGCCTGTGTACACACTATAAATTAAGATGGGTAACCCCATAGAGTTCTCAAAGATCTGCTGTGCGCATAAATATTCTGGTAATAACTGGTAAAATTTTGGGGCATTGGTGGGAATTTTGGTATAGACGTAATCCTACAAATGTTATAGTATCCGCTATGTTGAACTAGCCGTTCTAGTCGGGTGGAAAACTCCCTATCGAGGATAAAATACAGGACCCTAAGCAGTGTGGCGCGAGTCATCGACGAGGTGACGGATGTGGTGCTTTCGTGGGTTGGTAATATCAGCAAAGACTTGTCGCGCAGCCAAGACGTAGACAAGCTACTGAGTAGGATGCATGAATGTGTTAACCCCAAAGGGGGTGAGGTTAAGGCGAGGCACAACACAATATCGCTTGGGAATCTGTATTTGCAATTGTCTGAGGTGGGAAAGACACGATTTTTGTGTCTACTTAACGATCATTTCAGCTCCAAGCGAGAGGAGATAGAAGACAGGGTTAGTAGGTATATTGAAAATACCGATGATTCCCTTGAAGAGAAGCTAAGATTTGATCTGGCTTCTGCCTTGTCTTCACCCAGGCTAAGCATTCTCAAGCAGTTTATGTCTCTAGAAGAGGGTGTAAAATTCTTGGTAGACATGAGGGCGGATGTAATAACGCTAACGAGGAAGGGCAAAAGCTTTTTCGCATTGGAAAGAGATTTGAAGAATGTACTTTCTTCACTGTTTGACGTTGGGCTACTGGAGCTTCGTCACATAACGTGGGATTCTCCAGCGTCTATGCTAGAGAAGTTGATATTTTATGAGGCCGTTCACGCGATTTCCTCATGGGAAGATTTAAGACACAGGTTGGACTCTGATCGCAGGTGCTTCGCGTTTTTCCACTACAAAATGCCGCGAGAACCGCTAATTTTTGTCGAAGTTGCGTTGGTAGACGACGTCGCAGATAATGTCCAGGAGTTGTTGGATGATAGTGTTCCAAAAAAGGATCCTCGTGATGCTAAGGTTGCTATATTCTATTCTATTTCCAATACCCAGGTGGGGCTTGTTGGCATTAACCTCGGAAATTTTTTGATCAAAAGGGTTGTCAGTATGCTTTCCAGCGAGTTTGACAACATAGGCACCTATGCGACTCTATCACCCATACCCGGCTTTGTCAGGTGGTTGACGGGCATTTTATCTGAGGGTGATGTGGCTCTACGTGATATGGGCGTGATATATTCTGCAGAAACCCTCATGCAGTATGTAGATTCCATAAATAGCGATGCGCGGTGTATTCCCCTTGTGTGTCAGGGGCTGTTTCTGAAGTTATGTGCGCGCTATCTCAGTACTCAGAGTGGCAGTCGAGTTATAGATCCTGTTGCGCATTTTCATCTTAGCAACGGTGCGTCTATTCGGAGACTGAACTGGATGGCAGATAGTTCGCAAAAGGGTTTAAGTAGCTCGCTTGGTATAATGGTAAACTACAGTTATGAGCCGAATAGGATTGATGATAACTACGAGGCTTATGTTGTGCACGGTAAGGTGATATACTCTAAGGAAGTTGCTGCGCTTTTAAAGAACACTAAGAGAAGGGAGGGTGCAGGTTGAGCGCGTCTGGTACAATAAAGGGTAACCGATTTGACTGGGAAATGGTCATTGGGTTGGAGGTTCATGCACAGGTTACATCGGAGAGTAAGTTGTTTTCTCCAGCGTCGGCATGTGTAACCAATGAGCCGAATACCCGGGTTGCGCTGTTGGATATTGCCATGCCTGGAATGCTTCCAGTAACAAACCTGTACTGTATAAAACAAGCTGTGAAAACTGCTCTGGCGCTGTCATGTGAAGTAAATAGGTATTCTGTTTTTGATAGGAAGAACTACTTTTATCCTGATCTGCCTTCAGGATATCAGATAACGCAGTTTTACCATCCTATAGCAAGAGATGGCCACATAATTCTTGATGAGACCGCTGATGGCAAGAAGATAGGCATAACACGCATTCATCTCGAGCAAGATGCTGGTAAGAGTATGCATGTCGGTGAGAGGACTTGTCTTGACTTTAACCGGGCGGGCGTTGCTCTTATGGAAATAGTGACGGAGCCGGATTTACGTTCTCATGAGGAAGCTGCTGAATATTTGAAGAAGCTACGTATGATCTTGAGATGTATCGGGACATGTAGTGGAGATATGGAGAATGGGGCCCTGCGTTGTGATGCAAATGTCTCGGTGAGACGGGTGGGTGAAAGTGGATTGGGTGTTCGTTCCGAGATCAAGAATTTGAATTCTATAAAGTATGTAGCTCAGGCCATAAAGTACGAAGCTTGCAGGCATGTAGAGGTATTGGAAAGTGGTGGAAAGTTGGAGCAAAGTACCCTGCTCTACGATGTAGAAACAGGTACCACTAGAACAATGAGAAGTAAGGAAGATGTGTGTGATTATCGCTACTTTCCAGATCCTGATTTGCTTCCACTTAAGATTACAGAGGAGTTTATAGATGAGATAAAGGCGTCTATACCAGAGTTGCCCATGGAGAAAATGGCGAGGTATATGAGAGATCTCTCCTTGTCTAGGTATGATGCAGCTATTCTATCTTCAGATAAAGACATTTCCGAGTATTTTGATAGGGTAATTGAGCATAATTTGCCCGCTGAATTGGCTGCATCGTGGGTGACGGGTGAACTTTTTGGCGCATTGAATAAGCGTGGAACAGATATAGGAGAGTCTCCTATAGGGGCTGATGCGCTTAGTGAGTTACTGTCTTTAATAGTGAAGGGAACAATTTCTGGTAAGCTGGCAAAGCAAGTGTTTGCGATTATGTTCGAAACGGGGCGTAATGCAGAGGCCATAGTGGAAGAGCAGGGCCTGCAGCAGATATCTGATGAATCAGCGCTGAGTGTTGTTGTGGATGAAGCGATCGAGCAGAACCTCGATAAGGTGCTACAGTATAAGCAAGGGAAAGAAAAGCTGTTTGGGTATTTTGTCGGTCAGGTTATGCAAAAAACAAAAGGGAAGGCCAATCCCGATATGGTGAATGCTCTTATGAAGAGTAAGCTTGATCAAAAATGAGTAATGATGCGAACTCTGTGTTTACCCTAAAAAGGAAGCGCAGATGTGTTATTTCTGCAACAACTAGCTTCCATCCTATGTGGTGATCTTGTGCCCGTTTTATTCCTGTTTGGCAGAGAATTAGCATATATGGTTGCATTTTTAACAATTACCATAGCTTCTTCCATTGGTGTTAATTTTCTCAGCTAGATACTATATACGGACGTGATAGTAGAGTACTTATCAATTTGTATTTGTTACCAAAACTGTGATTGACAATGACGGTGTAAGCCAGTAGCATTTCGCTTGGTCCGTGGGGGTGTAGTTCAGTTGGTTAGAATACAAGCCTGTCACGCTTGAGGTCGCGAGTTCGAGTCTCGTCGCTCCCGCGGTGTTTTTTTAAGTGCATGGTTTTTTGTTGAGAATTACGGGTGGATTGTGCGTACCGGTATGCTCATGGAGGGAAAGAGGGGAGTCATCATCGGGGTTGCGAATGACAAGTCCCTAGCATGGGGCATTGCCAAGTCGGTATGTGCTCAGGGTGCCGAGGTAGCGATAACGTACCTTTCAGAGTCTTTCAAGAAGAGAATAGATCCTCTCGCGGAGTCTCTTGGTGTGAATTTAACAATTCCGTGCGACGTTGCTGTTGCAGAATCTGTAGACAATATGTTTGACGTGCTGGCCAAGGAGTGGGGAGGTCTGGACTTCGTTGTACATGCTGTAGCATTCTCCGACAAAAATGAGCTCAAGGGTAGGTATGTCGACACCACGCTTGGGAATTTTCTGACATCTATGCACATATCTTGTTACTCACTCACTTATGTTGCAAGCAAGGCAGAGCCACTTATGGTGAACGGTGGCAGCATTTTAACGCTTTCTTACTATGGGGCTGAGAAGGTTGTTCCTCACTATAATGTGATGGGTGTGTGTAAAGCTGCCTTGGAAGCCAGTGTGAAATATTTGGCAGTTGATTTAGGGCAACGGCAGATTAGGGTGAATGCTATTTCTGCCGGTCCTGTGAGGACTTTGGCGTCTTCAGGTATTAGCGACTTTCACTACATACTTACGTGGAATAGGTACAACTCTCCGCTGAAGCGTAATACTAGCCTTGATGAAGTAGGCGGTGCAGCTGTGTACTTTCTTAGCGATTTGGGTAAGGGTACTACCGGGGAAATTCTGCATGTGGACTGTGGGTACAACGTGGTAGGTATGAAAGCTGTTGATGCTCCTGATATAAGTCGGGTCAAAGAAGGGTCATAGTTGTTGGGTGCTTGGGCCTTTGAGGAGGTTTGGGGTGTGTGTTCCTACTGTATTCCAAGACTTTGGTGGTGCATCTTGTGTGTTGGCAAGGGTTCGTTGCCGGCTGGGGATGTTAGCGAGAAATATTTTTGCAATTTTACGCGGACCATGTGAGATGTTTTCCGCGGCAATGTGGTGAAGGGCTGGTAGTCTGTGCTTGTGCATGGATATCGAAAATAGGTGAGTAGTCGGGGTTTGTGTGATTTGGGTTCGTTGTTATGATAGGTAGTTCCGGGGCTGCTGATTGTAGTGTTGGTGTTGTGGACGAGGGTCGCGCGCACGACGGTCGTTCCGCATGGCGGAGCATTCAGGAAAAGTTACGAGACTTCTATGGTAGCGCCGTGTATGACAGCTGGCTTAGCTCCTTGTCGTATTCTGGCTACGAAAATGGTAAGGTGGTTCTTTTCGTGCCCACCAGATTTATTAAAGAGTGGATTCTAGTACATTACTTGGACAGGATTCTGAAATATTGGCAGAGTGAGAATAGTTCGGTTTACTGTGTTGATATTTGTGTTGCAGATAGTGGGGTGTCTGATGCAAGCACCTTCCATGTTGCAAATGGTCATCAGGCGGCGAGGCAGGAATCCACTTCAGCACCGGCTGTAGCGGCAAGTACCTATGAGAACCTAAGTTCTCCGTTGGATCCCAGATTCACCTTCGATAATTTTGTTGTTGGTAAGCCTAATGAGCTTGCGTTTGCGGCAGCCAGGCGGGTCGCAGAATCGTCGGAGCCCATTCCTGGCAGTAATCCTCTGTTTTTGTATGGTGGCGTGGGTCTGGGCAAGACTCATCTTATGCACGCAATAGCGTGGTATGTGTTGGGAGCTTCTGCGAAGAGGAAGATTGCGTATTTGTCTGCGGAGAAGTTCATGTACCAGTACGTTACGGCGCTTCGTAGTAAGGACATAATGTTGTTTAAGGAGCAGTTCCGCTCTGTTGACATCTTGATGGTGGATGATGTGCAGTTCATAAGTGGAAAGGATGGTACGCAGGAGGAATTTTTCCATACATTCAATGCGCTTATAGACCAGAGTAAGCAGCTAGTGATCTCCGCAGATAGGTCCCCAAGTGACCTTGATGGTGTTGAAGATAGGATAAAGTCTAGGTTGGGCTGGGGCCTTGTTGCAGACATTAATGAGACCACTTTTGAGCTCAGATTGGGTATTTTGCAGCTCAAAGTAGAGAAAATGGGGATACGTGTTCCTAATGAGGTGCTAGAGTTTTTGGCAAAGAACATAAAGTCCAACATTAGAGAGCTCGAGGGTGCTTTAAACAAGGTTGTAGCGCACTCGTCTCTTGTGGGTAGTAGTGTTACGGTCGAGCTTGCTAGTGATATTTTGTCTGATCTGCTGAGAGCTAATCATAGGCTTGTTACGATTGATGCGATTCAGAAGAAAGTAGCGGAATTTTTTGGCATAAAACTTGAAGATATGCACTCTTCGAGGAGGTTGCGCGCTCTGGCGCGGCCGCGTCAGATAGCAATGTATCTTGCAAAAAGGCTTACGCAGAAGAGCCTTCCAGATATAGGTAAGTGCTTTGGTGGTCGTGATCACGCTACGGTTATCCATGCAGTTAAACAGATAGAGAAATTTATAGATAACGATGCTAAGCTTGCGGGTGATATTAGTCTGCTGATAAGGATGCTCAGGTAGCGTGCTAAATTAGTCTGTCGTTGTTTAGTTAACCGCCAGATGTCCCGGTGTTTTTGGGGCATTGTGCTCGTTTTTCATCGTCAACTATGGTCTGCGGTTAAGGGTTTATCCGAGTGGACAGCAAGTGCTCAGTGTCTGTGGACAGAGGATGTGCTATATCGTCGTGTTGTGCTTTGAACTGGTGAGTTGTTCAAAGTGTACGGGATGCAGTGGGCGTGTAGCACGTTTTCACGGCCTGTTTTTCCGGAACAATAGCTTGCTTTAGAGACATATAAACGACTCTTTATAAGGTTCCGAGTAATGCAACGTGGCGATTGAGTCCTAGTATGCAGTTATGAAAAAACTGTCATCGTGTACAGAGTGGTATGCTACAAATTTAGCGGAATATGCAACGCATTTAGGTTCCGCAATAAGTCGTATGAACCTTTTCTGACTTAGACATTCAAATCTGGGTAGCGCGTGTATGTGAATTGCAGGTTTCATTTTCTAAAAACTGTGTTCTGCACGAGAAAAACGCAAGAACAAGTACCGATGCAATAACAGACTTTGTAGTGCAGGCACCACATCTTGGAAAAATGAAAACGGGGGCAGCTATATTGCTGAAATTACATCAGTGAATCCGGAGTACAAAGCATGCCGTACCGTAGCAACGAACAGAACGATACTCAGATCTGTCGGACGCTACTTTGGAGCGTGGCAACCGCAGAGATGCCAAACACAAAACATATGATGCGTGATATCCTAAAGGAGAAAGCCATGCGCGCTGAGAGTTCGCATTCTCCGAAGAGTAAAAATCTACCGTGAACCGACGCCACGTGTACGAGATGCAGCGTACTTTTCGGTATTTGTCTCAGTAATGTAGCTACTTATGTCTTTTGGTTGTTTAAAGTCGCTGTCAGTAGTTGTAACAAGCCTTGCAGCATTAGCACCCGACGTCAAATCGTGAATGTCCGTGGCGTCTTTCGTCTCAGACGTCAGGTTTTTCACGTTACTAAATGTATTCCAGGCTGCGTATGCAGGCAGCATAGCAGCTACCAAACCAGTGCCTCCGGTGACGCAAGAAACAAGTAGCATCATAACTAGACCTAGAGGAGATGTTAATAGCTCAATACAAACCTCGTCGGTGCTTTGTTCATCCTTTCCTTTAAGGTTCATTTTTTCTTTAAAGAACTCCATAGTAGCGGACATCACAGCGGAAACACCGCCTGAGGCATCAGGTACGAAAGCAGATAGTATCTTTTCAGTAAGTGAAGCCTTGTCGCATGCAAACTTGTTTTCTCGTTGGTACGCACGGACAGTCTCCTTATCATGGCTGACCAATGGTGCGTTAGAAGCTGAGTTGACCAGAGTTAGGAAATATTCCAACTCCTTATCTTTCAGGCCCGAGATGAATGACCTTGCCTCGTCCACGTAATGTAGCTTGTACATACCTATGGCTATGCGTTCACGTTCCAGTCTGCCAGAGCCGTTGCGGTGCATAAAGTCATACAGCGTGTTGGTCTTGCTCTTGCCATAGCAGGACTCAAGAGCACGACGGAGCGTCGTATTGACGAATTCTGTACGGCAAACGATAAGGCCCTCATGGCGCTTAGGAGAATTCTCATCAGCTAGAGCGCGTGCTAGAAGCGCACTATCAGCACTTCCGGAACTCTGCAACGAAGCAATCTTTTCATTAAGCATTTCAAGCGTGGCTCTATCTACCTCGCCATCGACGAAGTCGTCTGTACGCTTACATACGCTGGCAAGACGCTCAGCGCCCAAAGCCAAGCCATTCTTACGGAGTGAAAAATTCTTATCAGTGGACACAACGAAACCTCGCTGGAAGTGCAACAAAACACGCGGGACGGCTAGCATAGCACTTTATCAAGGTGCCGAACAGTATACCATACCTTAAGACATTAAACAAACCAGACAGGCGACTAGCCCGTACTGCGGCGAACTACGTACGCTCCTGAACCAGCGCTGTTAATAATTATGAATACGTGACATATGACTGTCAAGAGTATATACACGAAGGTGGCTTATAGGGATGCAGAAAGTGTACATAGGCATATATGGTGGCACGTTTGATCCCCCTCATGAGGGGCATCTTCACGTGGCTACTACCCTGATGAAGCGGCTCAAACTTGGTGGTGTGTGGTGGGTCGTTACCGGGAGGAACCATCTGAAGCCAGAGGCCATGTACAGTTTTTCTAAGAGAAAAGAGCTTGTGAAGAACATGGTGTCACGCCACGCAGGCATGCGGATAGCGGATATAGGCAGCTCAAGGTCGTATGACGTTGTTAGAACATGTCAACAAAGGTATCCGCACATAAAGTTTGTATGGCTATGTGGAACGGACAATATGGCAACAATGCACATGTGGCATCGATTTTCGGATTTTTCTGCCATGGTTCCTATAGTCTTTCTAGAGCGCCCGGGATACATGTATTGTGTAATGCATAAGAAAGTAGCATCCTTAGTGCCACGAATACCTGTGGTATGTAGTGAGGTTTTGTGCAACGCGAGGTTCGGCTGGTGCGTTATAAGAACAAAAACTAACACAGAAACATCAACGAGCATAAGATGCGGTTTGAGAGTTGAGAATTTTCCATCACCGCACTAGGAAGCACAGCACAATTGTGTTGCCAGGGAGTCGTAATGTGCCGATAAACAATATAGATATAACAAATGTTAACTCGAGTGTTGTTTAGAAGCATTGTCATATGGACATGGTGAAACAAATTTCGTACATAAAGGTCGAGTACAAGCGATAGGAGGAGGCTGCGGTGCTGTTAGGTGTGAATGTTGATCATGTTGCAACGCTACGGAATTTAAGGGGTACAACATATCCTAGTATTGTAGAAGCAGCGAGAGTCGCAGTAGATAACGGTGCTGATTTCATAACTGTCCATCTACGCGAGGATAGACGGCATGTACGTGATGGAGATCTCCACGAGCTACGACGTGATGTTACCGCTCCACTAAATTTGGAAATGGCCGCAACAGATGAGATGATAACAATTGCTAAGGAAATCAGGCCCGAGTACGTCTGTATTGTTCCAGAGAAACGTGAAGAAGTAACAACAGAATCTGGTCTTGACGCTAAAGTTCTTGAAAACGAGCCTGCTATAGTCGAGGAACTGCAACGGCACGGTATAAAGGTGACGTTATTTCTAGATCCGTATTCTGAGCAGATAGAAATCGCGAGTAGGTTAGGTGTTGATAAGATAGAGCTGCACGTAGGCGAGTATTGCAGGACTCGCAGCTCTGACGAATTTGACAGAATTACAAAAGCAGCTGAATTATGTTATTCAAAGGGGATAGAGTGCCACGCTGGACATGGGATAGATTATGGTGCAGCTGTCCAATTATCCAAGTTGCGCCACATAACAGCAATTAACGTAGGCCATTTCATAGTATGTGAGGCTGTACTTCATGGTATGGCTAATGCAGTTGGAAAGATGAAAGCTATTATAACGAGCTGATTATCGCAAATAAGCTGTAAGTTTTCCGCGACAAAGCTGGCAACAAAAATTAGTCCGGTGTGCCACGTGTAGCCTTACCACATAGACAGCCAACAGTGGGGTTACTCAGCACAAACCGAGTGTAAAACAGAGATATGCAGCAGTATTTTCCTAGGAGAAGGTTTTAGTATCAATAGAAGGCCGAAACTATCACTGAATTTTCAAATCTTAAGCCAAATAACCACAGATAATTATCAAGTAACTTTGTATAAATCGGCTTTGTAACGTCATCTTACGTACCGAGTGACTATAGGACTACGAGTACACAGTAACGCCTCAAACGCAAAGCCTCTGTAGACTTCCTCAGTCCACAACAATACATCTGCGTCGTATTCATTTAAATCAACAATCCGAATACTTTGTTTCAGCACATTTTCTTGGCGGCGCCAAAAAAACTTCTCACTCCCGTAGGACGTATTTTCTGCTATTAGAAACAAGTTCAACATAGCGTAGTCTATCGGCAGACGATAACAGCAACCCCAAACCCTTACGTCAAGCGTAGCCTAGTCCATATCATATAGAACGTATCCTGTTTCTGATGCCCCCTCTTTATCAACACAAGCACACGGTACGCCCTATGTTACATAAGTCACAAGGCCAGTACATGTCCTAATAAACCCTTTGTTGTCAACAAGGCTAAAAAACAGGTACATCTCCGCCATCAGCTTTCAGTACAGATACTCCATGTACACACCAGCCACGTTATGACACATCTATATGCGTCCTATCCTCAGCACGGTAAGTACTCGCTACACCCACGCATACTATGCGAGCTGAAACCAAACGCGGAAATTACACACACCAAACAAGGGACACCCGCAGACCAGCACCAAAAACACACCCCCACGGGAACAAAACCCTCTAACACCTAATGGCGCAGTATCCCAGTGTCAAAACACAACAAAACTACAGAGAAACACACACACCTAAGAACGCCAAGCTCCAACCCGCACGCAATGCGCTCTATACATTTACCGTATCGAGTAACTTCCTGCTAGATCTGAATCGTACGCGCCTTTTTGGAGGCAATGTTTCCAAATGACCGGTTTTAGGGTTGTGGTATTTCTTCTCTGCACATTGAATCACGTGTAGTGTTCCAACATTATGAAGGCGGATTGAATTGTTAGTCTCCAGCGCTGTTTTGATAGCCGACATCACCACATCGTACGCGCTACTCGAATCCTTCTTCGTAAATCCCAAACCCGACATTAACGCCCTTACTATGATCTCCTTGCTCATAAGTAAAACTCCTAACTCGACATAAGTTAATCGGACCTAGGATATTAGGTTGGTTGGCATAGTCAACTAAATTCGTCGCCATTAACTAACGTATTATTAAGCATGGATGACTTTTTGCTACAAAGTGACACAGGTACACACTGCTAAACAGTATAGATATTATTCCCTGTAGGTTTTGCTTTATACGGTCAATTCTCCTTATAACCTACTGTAAGTCGTGTCATAATCTCGGTTATCCGATATATAGTTGCAGCCTTGTGCACTTGCAGTTTTCTAGAAATAGTGAAAATCTCTTGTGCCTTGAAGTACCGCTCTAGCATGTGAGGTATACAATTCAGCTTTTTGTTGTCTTTTTGCAACTTTAGCGTGTTACTAATAGTATCATGCATAGCTTTTAACGCTAAATACTCAACTTTGTGTATTGGTATGTCAGTCGATAGCACCGATTCCGCATTGTTAGGTATTGCGCCCGTGCGAATTGTAGAGACAAAGCTTTCGTATAGAGATATTTCTTTTTCTATGTCACAGGTAACCATGCCAGGAACACCAGGATACAAAACCACTGCCTTCTTCTCAACATTCATACCGGGGAAGTTAAGCCCTACAATATGTTGTGTTTCATCATCAGATAACTCGTGGAAGTTAAGCACAACGCACCGTGATCTAATGACGATAGGGACATTGTGCACGTTGTGACTAATGAGGAGTATTAAGGAATTCTTTGGAGGCTCCTCGAGGACCTTCAGCATGGAATTCATGGTATTGTCGCTGAGTCCATCAACGCTGTCCAAGATGGCAACCTTACGATCAGCACTGACTGTAGACATATGTAAAAAGTTTTTCATTCTTCTAACTTTGTCTATGCCTATAGGCGCGGAGTCGTTGTCTATAATTATAACATCAGGGTGTGCTTCAAGATCACTAGCATGGGTCACATGTCTTGCAAAGGCGTGAGATAAGCTTGCTTTTCCAATGCCTCGTTTACCACACAGGAGCCATGTACTTACCCCTGGGTTTTCACGAAGAGCTTTCTTTTGTGAGACATGCCCCACTATCGAGTCCATATTGTTTTTCCGCAATACCAATAGCATTGAGAATCTTCTGCTTCGTCAACATACCATTCCTAAGTATCTTGCGTGACGCGACCTCAAACACGGTCGAGCATACACCGTTGACGGAGCTGTCATCCTCCAAAAACTCAGCAACACTCTTCCGAATTTCGTGAGGAACATCAGAAGCACGCGCAGCACTGTGCATGCCTGACAAGTTGGCACTCGTGGCCACCACTGGGTACTCAAACCTCTTAAGCACCTCGCGTGCCAGTGCATGGTCAGGTATTCTCACCCCCAGGGTATCCTTGAAGAAACCTCTTGGCAAGTTTTGTGTGGAGCTTATAGGCAGTATGAATGTTACGGGTCCTGGAGAAAGAACATTCACTATCTCCATATCGCAGTTCCGCACGTCTGCGAACTCACGAATCTGCTTTGCATCACTCAGCATGATGGAGAATGGTTTTTCCGGTTCACGCTGTTTTACTTCATACAACCTGTGTACGGCACTCTCGCAAAGCGCGCTGCATGCCAGGGCATAGACAGTCTCGGTAGGAAAGCAGACGAGTTCACCGCGCCTTAGCGCACATACAACCTTCTCTAGCACTTCTTCCTTAATTACAGAGACATACCCCGGTTGCACATGGTGCGGGGATGATCTAAGTATATTTCTTTTGCTAACAAAACACCACGATACTTTTTGCATTGCTGCGTGGGAGGCGTATAAAGGACACGTTGTAGGTGCTACGGTGAAGTGGAAAAAAGATGAGACCGTAGCGTTGAATAGGTACATATTTCGTAAGTTTTACAATAATTGGACACGTAAATGAGCATTCACGGCAAGTGCAGGACTCACTATATCGAAAAAAGGACAGTTTTCATGCGTAGATGTCGTACACATTAATGATGAATTCTACCCGTAGCACGGATAAAACCTTAGGGTAGAATGGGCCTTTTCTAGTCTACATAGCGCCTTGAGTATTTTCCGCAGCATTATCTTCTCTGATAGAAGATCAAAGGTCTACAGGGCACGATCCAAGTGTATACTACGGGTGGTATGGCAATACTGTGAATAAGACGAGAGGTTTTCTTCGTATTAAAACGCGAAGTCATTATTGAGATTTGCACGCTTGGAAAGAAAAAAAGCATATATCTATGCTAAATACCAATACTAGAGAGGCGTTTTCTGTTTGTAAACACTATAGCTCCTGCTAGGATGAGCTTATAGTTTGTGTACTCTTGTTAACTATAAAGGTAGGAGATGATAATTCTAGGGCTCAGCGGTGGATCTGGCTCAGGAAAGACCACAGTTGCAGCCATGTTTGCAGGGTTAAGTAACGCTGCGGTGTTCGATGCTGACAAGGAAGTGCACCTGATGTACGAGAAGGATATTCGCGTGATAAATCTTGTTCAAGAGTATTTCCCAGATTCAGTATGCGATGGACGTATTTCAAGGGAAAGTCTTGTCAGTCATTTTCTTGTGTACGATTCAAAATGGCGTGAGCTGCAATCCGTAATCTATAAAAAGCTTCTGCATAGGCAAAAGAAGATGGTGCTAAACTGCAGAAGGGTAGGGGTGAGATATTTGATTTTGGACATTCCGTTGTTAATGGAAGAGGGTTTTTGGAGATGTTGTGATGCTATTGTGCATGTGAGCTCTAGTCTATGGGTCCAGCGTAGGAGGCTTAGTGCTCGTGGTATGTCAGATAGGAATATAAGTGTGCTCCTTTCGAGGCAGGTTAGTATTGAAAAAAGACGCAATTGGGCGGATTTTTGTGTAAATACCAGTGGGTGCCTTAGGGAAACCTCGTTGAGTGTTTTGCGTATAATAAAACAGACGTGCGTAGATTACGGAATGGGTTCGCATCATGTTAGGTACTCCAGTTTTACTCCCTCTTTTGGCAGTAGAAGCATTAGCCAAACGCTGGTCTATGCTGCAATGCAGTAGCAGAAATTTCGGGTTATCAACATCGTGTGAGAGTCACGTATGTAACCAGCTTCGCGAGAGTAGCTGCACTCGCGATCGTATGAAGCAACGAAGATTTGGGACAACTAGCTACGCCCGATATGCGAACCCTGTTGCTGAGAAGGGATTATGTATGTTGAAATCCATAGTTAGGACAATGTGACAAAACGTTAAGTAACACTGTTCTTGAGCTGCAAAAGCTACGCGATGTTTTTTCACAGTTCTGTTCAGGATAGATGCAAAGTCGCTTCTGTTTCTTCTAAAAGCTCATATCGACAGGCATATGCTATGACTGCTGTAACGCCTTACTCAACTTCATGGAACAAAACTTTGGTCCACACATAGAACAGAAATTTGCTGTCTTTCCACCCTTTCCAGGGAGAGATTCATCATGTAGAACCCGTGCAGTTGTAGGATCTATAGATAAGTTAAACTGATCGTTCCATCGGAAGTCAAACCTAGCCTGACTTAGGGCATAATCTCTAGCAGATGCTGAGGGGTTACCTTTTGCAAGATCAGCTGCATGTGCAGCAATTTTATAAGCCATAACGCCCGCTTTTACGTCCTCTAAGTTTGGTAGACCCAAATGCTCTTTCGGTGTTACGTAGCACAGCATGGCTGTACCGTACCATCCGATCATTGCAGCACCTATTGCGCTAGTAATGTGATCATAACCGGGAGCAATATCCGTTGTTAGAGGGCCTAAAGTGTAAAATGGTGCTTCATCACAAATATCAAGCTGCTTTCGAACATTTTCTTCTATTAAATGCATAGGGATGTGACCAGGTCCTTCAACAATGACTTGGCAATCATGTGATCTTGCTACCTTAACAAGCTCACCTAGAGTCTGAAGCTCTAAAAACTGCGCCGTGTCATTAGCATCATCAATAGACCCTGGTCTTAAGCCATCCCCCAGAGAGAATGTTACATCATAGCTACGCATGATCTCACATATCTCCTCAAAGTGTTCATAGAGAAAATTTTCTTTGTTATGCGCTAAGCACCAGTGAGCCATTATCGCTCCACCTCTGGATACTATACCTGTGGTCCGCTCACGTGTGTGAGCTATATAATCTTTTAAGACACCGGCATGGATAGTGAAGTAGTCTACCCCCTGTTCTGCCTGCTCAATAAGTGTTTCCTTGAAGACTTCAAAGTTTAGATCTTCCGCAACACCGTTAACTTTATTGAGGGCTTGGTATATCGGTACGGTGCCTATAGGAACTGGGCTATTGCGAATTATCCACTCACGGATGTTATGTATGTTGCTCCCAGTAGAAAGGTCCATAACTGTATCAGCACCGTAAACTACGGCCAGTGCCATTTTTTCAACTTCTTCTTCTACACCCGAAAGAACCGCTGAATTACCGATATTGGCGTTAATCTTCACCAAAAAGTTCCTTCCTATTATCATTGGCTCCGATTCCGGATGATTGATGTTTGCAGGAATGACCGCTCTGCCTCGCTCAATTTCTTCCCGAACGAACTCGGGTGTTATCTCCTTACGCGGTGAATTATTGCGCCGTGATTCAGGAACCTGCATTCTTAACGCATTTTCGCGTATCGCAACGTATTCCATTTCAGGGGTTATAATTTTATTTTTTGCGTAGAAAAGCTGTGTAACTGCTTGCTTATCATTTGCCTTTTGAAGTACCTTGTCTGTTGCACTAGGGTGTGCAGTCAACAATGCGTTGCCCGCCGCAACATAACTTCTCTGTACACTGCAAGTGTCTTGCCGATTTGCTATCCAATCCTTTCGCAACTTCTGCAGGCCAGTGCGCGGATCTACCTTTTCTGAACTGTCTGTATACTGACCTCCGGTGTCGTATACTAAAAACTTCTGCTCTCCATTTCTTATATCAATTTGGCGCATCCCAACCTTCATGTTTGGATACGTAACGCCTTTAACATAGACTTTGCTGGACGAAGGGTAAATTTCAGAAAAATTCACGAAAATATCACCGAAATATCGACCCCCATATCTTATATTTATTGGTACGACGATACAACCACTAAGATCAAGATTTTTACTATTTCATCTACGACTAATACAGTGCACATGCGGTGCGCACATTGAAGATGCATGACTGGCTATAAAAGCGGGTTCTGGCCGTTCTCATAACGTACTTTTTCCTTTTGAACGCAGCAACACGTAGAACGCACCCTTACCACCATGAGTAGGTTTTGCTTGAGTGTAATAGAGCACCAGTCTTGCCAAATTTCTGCTTTGCAGCCATCTATGCAAGTTTTGTCTTATAATGCTTGTCCCATTGGATTTGCTACCCCAGCCCGTGATAACTAGTACACACTTATGGCGGGCTTCAAAGCTATCAGTGATAAAATCTACAAGCATATCGAAGGCCACATCTGTACTCAGACCGTGCAAATCTATTCTGGCGGCTATCGGGTATCTTCCTCTGTCTATTCGTGATTTTGTCCCAGCATCTATGTCAGCAATAAGGCCACTGTCTTCAGTGCAGTGGCGGCTGGTTTCAAGTTCTGAAGAAACTACCCCATACAGGCTTCTGTTTGCTGCACAAAGTCTATCAAAAATCTTATCAGTGATTTTAAGCCCCTTTAAGGCATCGCTCTTGTTACTTTGTACATGTTTTCTCGTTTTTATTGAGGTTTCGCAACCGACTTTGCTGAAATTGGGTGGGGCAATCGTAACCTTGTCTACTTTGTTTATTTTTCGAGTATACCGCTCGACATCTTCCCAACAAGATGCGTCATCAGAGCCTTCATCGGAGTTGTCTGTATTCATCACCAATTCCGCAACACCAATACTAGACACAGAGTGATTTGATCCATACGTACTGTACAGTAAACCAAAGTGTCCTAATAGTCAGCTTTGATTTTATCTGTTATTGCGTACGACGCGTATGAGAAAAGTTCTTAGAAGATACCCGATATGAAAAGCACGAAGCACCCTCCAGACATCATGCATGACTAATACTTGGCCTGGCCCGGTACGTGGGCACACGCCACAGAAGGCCGCCAACACAACACCATAACAAGTAGCAACCCCATACCGCACTGCGACGCGCAAACACGCGAAATCCGCAACAACTGCACTTCAGGTGCTACTGTAACAAATTATGCCAACGCGAGACTAAAAACCATCTAGGCTACCGCCCTTGCCTGAAAGAAACTTATCTTGATCCAAGAATCCCGGATATGCGCCCTTGTCGCCGTACCCTTTGCCCGTGTCTGACGGATTGGGCCCTCTATGCGTAGCTTGGTACGCACCACGAGACATAACGCTACGAGGATTTGTGAATTCTTCCAGGTACTTCTTGCACCTTTGAACAGCTAACCCGAACACCACAGAGAGATCCAGATGACCTGATGCTATTTCACGCAGTGCAACAACTGTATTCTTGTCATCCTGTCTGGCAACCAAAGTTGTGGCACCAGAGCTAAGCTCATGAGCCCGCTGGCTGGCCAAGATAACAAGTTTAAACCTGTTGCCGGAGTAGCCAGTAAAACACCTACTATCTTCAGAATTCATCTCCAACCGTAGAGAAAGTAACAACCCGGCTATTGTACCCGCTTAATTCGTTATATGCAACACGATCGATGATCTCCAGGGTTTGTGCTGCAAAATTGTTTTCTACCGATATCAGTAAAGGGTGAGTTTACCCATGCGAAGGACGTGGTTAAAGAACTTTGCAAATCAGGTAATAACATATCGAGTATCGAGAAACCGTATTCCAGTTTGCTAACATCGATCCAAGGGTACGTAGTTGCTATGCAGGTCATTTTAATAACGGAATACCTGCAGGTTCTGTAGCGCATGGGAGAAGCACATGACTAACTTGTTAGGTACCGACCCATACCAAGTAGTGCCGAGATCTCATTGTCATACTCACGACAGGAAATTGCGTTATTCTCCTCATTCCTGCTTTGGATAACATGCCATAACGTGTTACTTGCTAATTTTTACTTCAGCTGCAAGGGAGCAGGGGAGATTACAACGGGGCAATACCAGGCATGGCCCTTACTTATTAAGACTAGTGCATTGTGGTGAACTGCCATTTTGGGGACCATTGCTGATTTCGTAGTACATACTTCTTGCCTCGGTGGGACAGCAGCATATACTGACATGCCTCATGCCTCATGCCTCATGCCTCATGCCTCATGCCTCATGCCTCATGCCTCATGCC
>NZ_JAQLOH010000063.1 GCF_028204095.1 Candidatus Anaplasma sp. TIGMIC | reverse complement strand
GCAAAGAGTGTGACTATGCCAGAATCGCGGCAACGATATGCGCAGTTTTATTGTTGTTCCCAGCTTGCATCTCTATAATGCCTTACCAGTTATTTGTATATCCGAAAGGTTGTACAAGCGGCTCCAAGCACCGGATACTTACAAAGCTGCCAGTGTGGTGCCTCTCCGGCTCGCAAGGAAGTGTTTTTCCCATACAGAACTTCTTTTGCAGACCGTATTCGTACCCATGCACAAACGCGAGATCTAGCATCTTGCGCAGCTATTGCCTTTAAAGAGCAATCGTCCGTTAACGCCACTAATTTTTGCGGCTGGGCAAAATGTTATGGAAGCTAACCCAGGGCCAATTCACCGCCGTTCGCCCTATACGCGGGTATCGTGTAGCCAAGGAGCTTTCCGTTGTAAGCTGCTAGCTTTTTAGCATCATCAAGCATGCAGAAATCGAAGAAGATTACTCCGCAGTTCAGCATGAGCCAGTAACTTGCTGCAGGGGGTGTCATAAAACAATCTCCATGCAGAAACCTAATGTGTTCTGCCACATTGGTGTGCTGAAGGTTAACTATGTGAACATTGTGAATGTGTAAATACACTTTCTTTCTCCGGGAATGCCCACATACTTCGTATTTCACATCAGCTCCACATATCACCCCCCCCCACTCGTTACGGGCTAATACGCGACGTCTTACGCTGTACATAGACTCACCAATCTCATGTACCTGGGTTCGTCCGTAGGACAAACGCACTTTATCGCAGGGCATGTCGAGTAATGCGCCCAGCAAGCACCTCACAAATCCTCCGCTACTTCCAGTGTTTGCGAAAACCCTTCGAGTCAGATGTCCGGCATTTCCGGGCTGGATGCGATGTATACTTACCGAACTGTGCATGCCGCCCTGATGAATGCCAAAGGTTGTAACATTAAACTCTCGGATCCGCCCGTGCGCAGCACTCCATCTACAAGTTTTGGCCACTGGCGCATTAAGTGCACTATTTATTAGAGTTGCCACAACTCTTAGGGTTTTTATGGAATACAAAGAAGTTCGCTTTTCATATGCTGATATTTTGTACTCCACAACAAGGCGTAATCTCACGCCATCTTCTATATCATTTCCCGATTCATTTTTTATCTCGAAATCGCGCTGCTCTTCTACTACTAGGATTCCATTAGACGACACATTTGCACCAACAGAACGCGCACCCGGCTCGATATACCGTATACCTGAGATTTTGCACGAATCAGCTACTGGAACCACTTTTGTATTGGGTGGGATCTTGACAAAACAGGTCCTGATAAAAGAGCTCACATCTTCAAGCTCGTTTTCGTAGTCAGGCGTGAGATAAACCTTGGCAAGGGCTCGGAATAGGCCATAAGGCGCTGCGCCCAAGGTCTTTGTGCTCTGGGCTCTGGCAACAAGAAACTCACAGAATACGCTCGGATTCTGTGTAATTTCATCGTGCGAGGGTACTGCTGGCAGCTCTGATAAGGAGCTGTCATCTACAGAAGCACAAATTTTGTCAAATAACACAGCGAACATATGTGGCGAGCATTTGTAGCAGACATCTCTGCACAAGAGAAGATCTCTTGCGCTCACTATACAGAGAATACCTTCTGCTTTTGGCCTTTCACGCAGCGACAGCACCATAATCCTCTACACATTTACATACGAACATTGACCACACAGGTAATTGCGGACCGTTAGCGCTAAGTAAGCACCCCCCCCCCTCCCATGATGCACAGCTTCAGGAACATGGTTAACAGCAAGCGCGCTAGGAGGGACTACAGACAATAGATCGTCAAAATCACCTTCGCCTTTATTGTAACCATGTAACCTTCTTGTATCTTCAAGTAGCTCATGTCTACACGTGACCGCTTTCCAGGTCTCCGTAGTAAAGACATAGCTATCCATATGACTACAGAAATCGCCTCGTAGAAATTTGACGTGCTCACTAAAATCGCGGATGTTTAATCCCATAAAGTACACTACGGTGTTGAATAGGTGGGCGTTTTCCCCAGGTTTGCGCTTACAGATTGTGTACCTTACGTCCACGCCAGCCACTGAACCATATACGCTGACTACAGCGCAATGTTTGACGCCGTACATTTCTGAGTAGCATTGGTCGTCAATTAGCGTATCAAAGTTTAGTACCTGCGTGCGACCATGCGTTAAACGCAGTTTATCATGCGCAATACCTGATAAAACACTCAGCAAGGTTTTGATGAGATCTCTGATATTGTTTGCGCGCAAAACGATTCTGCGCGTGAAATAAACTTCATTTTTAGGCTGCAAGCGCCAGCGACTTAGGGATAAAAGAGGCACAGTACTTTGCAAACCAGCTCTAGAGACATAAAACTTCTTGATTTGCTTGTGCGCTTTGTTCCACGAACACCTTCTGTGCATTAGATCTGACGATTCCTGCTCGATGCCAGGCACAAGTTCTATATCCACTCTTCGTACACTTAGAGAGTACAAGGTTCCTAGCTTTTTGGAGCGTTCTACTCTGTACCTAACACGAAGGCGGACCCTTGGATAATTTTCGTGCCCGGTGTGTTCTTCCTTTATTTTAAAATCGCA
>NZ_JAQLOH010000062.1 GCF_028204095.1 Candidatus Anaplasma sp. TIGMIC | reverse complement strand
CGCCTTTTGTTGCTTTGTTAATGATTTTAACGTTTTCAGAACAAAGCCAAAGTCGTTTGCCCTTATCGCATTGTTCAATGTATCAACGATATTGTTATTACTTCCGTTCATGGGCTGCTTCTAACCTATCTCTTTTGACGCCGGGTATTATATTTCATTACTTTTAGGCTGTTAATATCTATTAACATTCTAACCAACAGCCGTATATGAAAATGCCAACTTTTTGAAGTAAGGAGGCGAAATTTGACACCGGGTATCATATGTGTGTCTACCTACAACACAACCATACGAGCCCTTTTAGTAAGGGTACATTATAGCATGAAGCTATATAAAAATTTGATTAACTAATGTACAAGTCTAAGGTTGTGTCGCCCTCTTCGTAATGCAATGTATCGCCATAACTAATGGGTAGAAGAAGGCAATATGGGTACTACTTTAGCAATACATCGTGCGCATGCTATGGGAATTGCCTTCTACTCCATTGCCACTTATGCAGCACAAATCCCATTCATCAGAAGCAAATGGAATTTACTTCGGAAGCGTGTTATCCAGCGGGTCTACCCAGACAACGCAGTCGTCTTTTGCATAAACCATGTTTATTTTGTTAGTTTTGGAATTTATGAATAAGACAGCAGGAATAGATAGTAGCTCCATTTCCATAACCGCATCACTAACGGACATTTTCTTCAAAGATATCTCTTCTTCAACGATCAAGGGAGAATCTTCGATGTCAGATTTTCCTATATCTTCGGTATTGAGTAGGTATCCTTTGCAGATTCCTTCATCTTTGAGAGATCTGCTTTTTCTGTACTTATCTATTCTTTCACTCTTGTACTTCTTCAATTTGCATACGATATGAGATACAGACGCGTCTATTGCCTTATAAACAGTGTCGGACTTTTCAGATGCCTTAATGAACTCATGCTGACTTTCATTATATATGGACACAGAGGAGGTAAATAAGTGCCCTTCTTTTGATAGGACTACCCTTGCATTCATCTCATCTGCGCGCAGATATTTTACGATGTGACTCTCCAAATTTGTTTCAATGTAAGACTTGATGCTGTCTGTGACACTATACCCCCTACATGCAATTATTATGTTCATGGCGTGTACCTCAAAATCCTTGCGGGGATTATATAGTTAAAGTCTTGAAAATTCACTACACCTTACCTATAATGGCATCGTATAATGGATATTAGCTAGATCAGAGAAGGGGGATAGTTGGATCATGCTTACCGCATCAGTTTTCTCCATGGGAGCCGACGATTTGGTGGCGTATATGGAGCAGGTGAGGGCGTTTCCCATGCTATCAGAGGAGGAAGAGCGACAGTGCGCCGAGAATTGGTACAGAAATAGGTCTGTTGCCGATGCGCATAAGCTAGTGACTAGTCATCTTAGGCTGGTGGTTAAGGTGGCGTCAGGCTTCAAGAGCTACGGTCTGCCATTGATGGAGCTCATTATGGAAGGAAACATCGGGCTCATGCAGGCGGTAAAAAGGTTCAACCCAGATCTGGGCTTTCGTTTATCTACGTATGCAGTATGGTGGATAAAGGCAACTATAAAGGACTATATATTGCGCTCATGGTCCTGTATTCGTGTTGGCACGACGCAGACACAGAAGAAGTTGTTTTTCAGCCTTAGGAAGATAAAAAGGAAGATACTGGGGCACAGCGGCCCTATGGCCTCTGGAGAGGTATCTGCAGTCGCTAGAGAATGCGGTGCATCGGAGAAGGAAGTAGAGAGTATGGATCGGTTCTTTTCCAACAGGGATGTGTCGCTTAGCGAAAGAGTTGGAAGTGACAGATGTATAGAGCTGCAAGATTTGATCCCTTGTTCTTCGCCAAATCAAGAGGTTATGTACTTGGCTAATGAGGAGAGTAACGTAAAGAAGGAAATAGTTAATGATGCTTTGTCGACTCTTGATGCAAGGCATAGAGATATTTTCTATCGCAGAAAGATGCAGGAGTGTCCCGACACTCTTGAGACTCTTAGTGGAGAGTATGGTGTCTCTAAGGAAAGAATTAGACAGATTGAGCTTCAGTCCTTTAATCGTGTTAAGTCCTTCATAAATGAAAATAGAGATAAGGTAGGCTGCTAGCGAGTATTGCTGTATCTTGGTTTTATAATACCAGGCTGGATCGTCTTTTCTTATCTTATAACAAATCCGAGTGTTGCTTCGTGAGAGGTATACATAGCGAATTGTTTGCGGGTTATGAGCTTCTTATACACTGTGGCGTCTGTATTTGCTTAAACTTGGTACTGTATTACAGTGTTGGATTGTGATGCGCTGGCGTCGAGAACAACGTATCGATTTTCTTCATAGTTTCTGCTGTACGAGATGCTATCGCAATTAGCCTAACCAGTTCCATTGCTGTTTTGTATACATACCTATTTGGATCTCTGACATGATAGCTTGATCTCAGCTGACCTTTTCCAGTTCTTTGTTCTAACCCCGTACGGTAATGTATGCTGTTGTGTCAACTATGCATCCGGTTTCCCCGAGTTCCACATGAAACAGCCTTTCGTTGCTTTATGGTTCTTGCGCTCCTTTTTCTCCTTAGCCTCAATTTCGTTTTTATTTTTCTTCTGTTTTTTATTAGACCTGGGCGCA
>NZ_JAQLOH010000061.1 GCF_028204095.1 Candidatus Anaplasma sp. TIGMIC | reverse complement strand
GCGCAGTTTTGGCGCTTCTTGCGGCGTCTGCCGGATGGGTTTTACGTAGCGATACGCAAATTCAGTTGTTTTTGCGGGTACAATTTTTTATACTCACTCGCTCTATAGCTGAAATTAGCAGGCTTGGTTAATGCGCGATCTAGACCGTACATATCAACACAAAATTATTGAAGACAGGTGTATCGACAAGTGGAATCGGACCGGCGTGTACAAATGGCATGGTAGATCGGATTGTTTCGTGATTGACACACCTCCGCCCACGGTGTCTGGTACGCTGCATATGGGGCACGTATTCAGTTACTGCCATACAGATTTTATAGCACGTTTCCGTAGAATGTCTGGTATGGATGTCTTGTACCCTATGGGATTTGACGATAACGGTCTGCCTACAGAACGCCTTGTGGAGAAAATCACTGGCGTGAAAGCATCTCAAGTATCTAGGGATGAATTCGTCGATGCCTGCAACAAAGTTTCTGCGGAGTTTAGAGCTAAGTTTAGACAACTTTTCACGATGCTGGGCCTAAGCTGTGATTGGTCCTTGGAATACAACACTGTTAGTGAGAAAATCCAGAAATTGGCTCAGGAGTCCTTCCTAGATTTGTACAGTAAAGGCGAAATGTACCGGAAGCAGCAGCCCATTTTATGGGATGTTGTTGACCAAACTGCTCTTGCCCATGCTGACATCGAGGAGCGGGTTATGAACTCTGAAATGAACACTGTGAGGCTCCATACTGCGCAGGGCGAGGGTGTTAACATAGCTACTACTCGCCCTGAGTTGATGGCTGCATGCGTGGCAGTTTTCTACAACCCACAAGACGAGAGGTACAAGCATCTGGCAGGGCAAGAAGCTGTAATACCTATTTGCGGCCACAAAGTGCCGATCTTATCTGATAGCAAAGTGCGTATTGACAAGGGTACAGGTCTTGTTATGTGTTGCACGTTTGGCGACGAGACTGACGTATATTGGTGGAGGACCCATAATCTTGATACTAGAATAATAATAGATAGAGCTGGGTTTTTGAGCGGATTGGAAAAATTTGACACAAACAGCGCCCTGATTCCCGCTAGCCAGTTTAACGGTATGCGCCTAAAAAATGCCCGGACTGCGATTTGTGAGGCACTGCAGGCAAAAGGGCTGTTACTTGAACAGGATCCGATAGTTCATTCGGTGCGCTGTGCTGAGAGATCTGGGGCTCCGGTAGAGATTATCCCCAGTCACCAGTGGTTCGTAAAGGTGGTTGACCATAAAAGCGCTATCTTGGCTAAAGCAAAGCAGATCATGTGGCATCCGGAGAACATGCGGAAACGTATTGAGATGTGGATTGAAAACTTGGGTTGGGACTGGTGCGTATCGCGACAACGGTACTTTGGTGTACGTTTTCCGGTTTGGTACTCGAAGCGTTCTGGAGAAGAGGGCAAGGTGTTGTTAGCGGATGCGGCGCAGTTGCCGGTGGATCCGATTTACGATTTGCCTACAGGCTATAGCCGAGAAGAAGTCGAGGCAGAGACTGATGTAATGGACACGTGGGCTACCAGTTCACTATCTCCACAGTTTATTGCGAGACCTGCAGAAAAGAGTTCAGGGAAAAGTGGCCCACAACCGGCAGATCTTAGGGCTCAAAGTCATGAAATCATTAGGTCATGGGCATTTTACACCATAGTAAAGTCGCATTTGCATTACAAGGACATCCCGTGGAAGAACATTATGGTTAGTGGGTGGTGTCTTGCGGACGACAAAACTAAAATGAGCAAGTCAAAAAACAATGCTCTAAGCCCAGAGAGGGTATTGGAGCTGTATGGCGCAGACGCTGTTCGTTATTGGGCAGCAAAGTCACGTACTGGCGCCGATACTCTGTTTTCTGAGGAAGTCCTTAAGACAGGCAAACGGTTTGTGACCAAGTTGTGGAATGCGAGCAAGTTCGTTCGCACATTTGTGAGTGGAGGTTCTGCATCGTGCACAGAAGTGTTGCCTACGGATTTGTGGATCCTTTCCAGACTGCACATGGTTGTAACGAGTTGCACGAAAAGTATGGACACATACGAATATGGATGCGCGCTTAATTGTATTGAAGATTTTTTCTGGAAAGATTTCTGCGATAACTATCTTGAGCTTGTGAAGCACCGTGCATACAGTTCTGATGGAACGCCTGGATACTTGTCGGCAATCTATACTTTAACGCATGTTCTACGAAATGTTCTTAAGCTGTTGGCACCGTTTTTTCCGTATGTTACAGATGAGATATATGGCGTTATTTATGGCAGCCTGGAAGGGACAATCCATGCTAGTCCGTGGCCATATGCTACCGATATTCCTAACGACCCCGATACTGAAGGGTTCGGTAGTGCCCTGATTGGCATCATAGAAGAAGTGCGTAAAGCTAAAACTCAAGCACAGGTTTCAGTAAAGTACCCTGTTGAAACTCTGACTATTTCGGGGCTAAGCGATAAATTTCCCCAAGCAATGTTAAAAGATCTACAAGAGATGTTCAGTGTTCAGGAACTGAAGCAGGTGCCTACCGACAAGGAAACATTTAGTGTTGTAGTCACAATGGCAGCGAATCCCAAATGAACGTAAGCTAATAGCGAAGTGCACCAATGCGGTAAACAAGGGTTCTCTATCACCGAAGTCGAAG
>NZ_JAQLOH010000060.1 GCF_028204095.1 Candidatus Anaplasma sp. TIGMIC | reverse complement strand
ATCGTTTGATCCCAGCTGGCCTTCGCCAGTTCCTTTGTCTTTTTTTGGGTCTGGTGTGGCAAAGTAGACTATTGAAGCAACTCTAGCGTATGGTTTACTTAGTTTCCCATTGTTACAAAGTGCAAAAGTATCAGTATTTCATTGAGCATGTTTCTTGTACTCCTTCCTTGAGTTGTTATATGTGTCATATTTATCTTTAAGATAGATAATTTCAACCACTGTGGCGCAAATAGAGACCATAATGCACCGAAAAATATCTATTTTCTTGACTATAGATTGACATTTATGTTACACGTGGGCTACCTGGGCGTGTTGTCTAGGTATCTCACAACGGTTGTGTGGGTTTGCGCGGCACGCACAGGTGTTGGCGGTAGTTGCCTTTCTATGGTGTATGGTTCATGAAAAAGTTAGTGGAGAATATGGCCGGGAAGATCCCAGGCTACGAAGATAATCCTGACATAAGGGTTGTGAATGAGGTGGTTGTTAGGGCGGTTGTAAATGCGCTGCTACGCGGAATGAGTCCGAAATATGGCCTGGTGGTGCACCGGGATAGCTCTGGCACCAAGTACTCGTACCGCGTGGAGATGCCGGGTACTGATGTAGATGTTGACGCTATGCGGGAGGCGTGCGCAATAATAACGCTCGAGCAGTCTGTATCAACGCCTGAAGGACTGGAATGCCTATGTAGGTATCTCTTTACAATCCATGCTTTTATGCCAGAGCACATAGTGAGTTTGTCACGTTCCCTTGGGCAGTCGTCAGCAGATACGAGCAAATTGAAGAAGGCGCTTTCGTGCGTGTCTGACTTTGTGATAAGAGTGCTGGAGCTACGTAGTACTGGGCCTCGCGCCCAACACGTGGAGTGGGGAACAGTGTACCTAATGTGCTTGAGGAAGTTACTTCCTCCCATGCTTTCTATGCACCGTAAGGAGCTCGCAAGTGTTGCGTATTGTGTTTACACAAGTGACGCTGCTAGGGAGATAACAAGGCGGCGTAATGATTTAGAGCAGTTCCTGATGTCAGAAAACATAGTCTCGTATGGAGGCCCTGCTGCCCTACATCAGAAGCTGGCGTTTCTTTCAAATCTTAATCCTGCCATCGCTTCGCATTTTAGGGTTAGGGAAAGTATAGATCCTCGCAGGCGCTCCACTACTTTAGTGGTGAGGGGGCAGGCTAGGATTATTCAGTCCTTGCGCGATGATCACGAGTGGGCTCATATCGTAAATGGTCGGGTAAATGAGACAATACGGGATCACGCTAGTGTAAATGCAGAGAAGTTGCTGTTGCTAAGCATGTTGTTTGGTAAGCAAATACCGATAGTTAAGGACAACATTAATGCGCTGATACTTAACGATGGCGGAGTTGCTTACTCGTTCAAACGCGAATTTGCGTTTCCTTTGCTGGATGAAAGGAAGCTTCATGACGGTCTTGGTAGTGGAATACTGAGTACACCTGAAGGAGCGGGACTGGTTGATTTGCTGATAGAGAGTCATCACCTGCGCCAGAGATGTATATTCGGCGTGTCATATGAGAAGCTGGCACATGAGGTCAGAAAGTTAAGTAATCACTTTAACATGTCGAGTATAGACAGCGACGGAAATGTTTCCGGTGTATTTTCACATGCTGTACGGTATATACACGACGCTCTGATGGGAGATAGGGAATTTAACAAGGAGGTGATGACGCATGCTAAGGACTTGGTGTCGTTCCTTGCTGAGAGAGTTAGCTTCCTTCGTGAGTTTGTGGATAGTAAGGATTATCCAATACTCTGCGAGTTCCTGGAGCAGTCAAATGCTATAGATACGCATAGGGATTTTGCTCGTTATCTGAAGGAGAAGCGTGCGTGTGAGGGAGAGAAAACTAAGGAGGAGATAAAGAATCTTGAGAGACACAGAACATTGAAGCTCGCTAGGGCTATGGGTGAGATGGTTGGCTTTATGCTAATGATATCTGGTGTGTTGTCTGTATGCTTCGCGGTATATGCTCGACATAACGCTTTGACTAATCTGGCTGGGTTGCCTTTCGGTATGGGCGTGAGTGATGTGCTTGTATTGGGTCTTGTTGTGTTCTCGTTAGGGTTCGTTGCTACAACGACAGCTTGGGTTTCTGCTAAGGGCGCCTCTTCTGCATTCAAGAAGTTGAAGAGTGTTTGCACTCTTGGCAAAGAGAGAGGCACGGGCTCTGCTCTTTCCAACGATGTTGAGTACCACCTACAAATACCTGAAGGGGTTGATATAAACTCTGTAGGGTTTATAGGAGTGTACAGCGCGGACGAGATTAAGACTCTGGCTAATGATTGCAAGGCTGTCATGGGTGAGGATGCTCATCATCACCATCGTGGGCATGCGGCAAAGAAAAAGGTATCTCTCGGACTTGGATGCTCCTCTGTGGGATCTAAGTTGAAGGAGCTAACCTGTGGAAGCGATAGTGGTAAAGTTGCATGCGCTTCTGGCTCTTCGCAAGGACCAGGTAGCTCGTTGGCCTTACCTGATGGTAGTAACGCTGCTGATGCAGTGGCATCAAGTTGCTTCAAAGCGGCGGCTTCGCGTTAGGCTTATTTGGTCATTGGGGCAAATTCTCCTTTGACCAGCTGTGATTGTTTCTGTATTTACGCGTGTTGCTTTTGGGCAGCCTGTGACTGGTGGGTCATCTGCTGGGGGCTGCCCTTTTTCTTTGGTTCCCGTCATTGCATATCCAACCTCACGCCTACAACTTTCCTCGTTATGGAAGCGCTCAAGCAACCGCAGGTCTTT
>NZ_JAQLOH010000059.1 GCF_028204095.1 Candidatus Anaplasma sp. TIGMIC | reverse complement strand
GAACAGCAGAACAGCAGAACAGCAGAACAGCAGAACAGCAGAACAGCAGAACAGCAGAACAGCAGAACAGCAGAACAGCAGAACAGCAGAACAGCAGAACAGCAGAACAGCGCCATATCACTATATGTAATGCCGTAAAGAGTTTTTGTCCGATACAGAAAATTGTGTCTATTACCAGAATGCATAACACTCCATACCCAACACGCGCTGCGAAGTCTTCGCAGCTACACATTACTTTTCGGCCTCAAAACTATTGATATACAGTACGAAATTGTGAGCGACAGCAGCGCCTTTTTCATGCGCAACGATCGAACCTTGTTACAACGTATAACTCAAAATGCAGCTCATATAACCCTTTCGCAGTCACTGTTTGGTGAGTTCCGCATGTGTGCCACGCCAATGGTCGATTTTACGAATAATCAGCTATTGTGCGACGTAATAGTACTTTAGCACCGCGGATTTTACCCCAGACATATTTCATGTACCAGTGCGTAAAGCCATTCGGCAATAGTGCGACATTGTCTTTTTTGTAAATAGTCGCAGACCCGTAAAACTGTAGCCATTACACATGTTCTTGGAGCGGAATTACCTAGAGTAGTGCAAATCCTAGATCCCATTACCACACACGTTAGGTCCCTGTCCAATAGAATTGCTTTTGCCAGAACCGCAAGACAGGCTCGGTATGGTGGGTTCCGCGTCAAAAATCAATGCTATATAATCACAGTACCCTAATGCTGAGTCTCACAAGTTTACTTCTCATAAGAGTCTTACGACACTATATCCGCCCTTCTAGAAAACGTGAGCGTAGTAATGTCTACAAGATACGCAGTATCCGCGTAGCAAAAGAAAAGCCTGCCTACAGGACACTGCAGAAACGAAACTTGTAACTCTTATCTGCTACAGCACAGTGTTCTCCGGTATTTCTCTCACCTATGGTTGCACCCAGCAGGCTACATCGCAAATACGACAAGGGGAATTTGGCGTACACACGTTCTGATAAAGGCAAATGTAGCATTGAATAGGAAAGCTCTTTGATGAAACCTATATGATGCAGAACCATATCTGTTGTATCACTGGTGGAAGGAGAATGTACCAATGCCGGCAATAAAATCAGGCACCGCAGCGGTGCCAATCTAACCAGCACTAGGGAAATAAACGGAACAAGAAGAACGCCAAGAAAACCCGCGACTTACCGCTAAAGAGTGGGCAGTAACAGACTCGAACTGCTGACTTCCTCGGTGTAAACGAGGCGCTCTACCAACTGAGCTAACCGCCCCTGACGTCCGTCTACTCTAAACCATAAACAGGCTCACTGCAACAGAGAACTTTTTATGATTTCGTACTGCTTTTTGATACCGTTTTGCATACATGCACCCAACACAGTATTAACCATGAGGAACGCTATGGTCATTGGGCCAACACCTCCTGGTACTGGAGTAATCGCAGAGGCTTTGGCACTTACAGGTTCGAAGTCAACATCGCCTACAAACTTATTTTTTCCCTCGTTAGTGATCAAGTTGATACCCACATCGATCACTATCGCACCCGGCTGCACCCATTCTGCCTGCACCATGCGGGCTTTTCCCACTGCAGCTACAACTATCTCAGCGTTTCTGCAATGTTCATGAATATCAGCGGTCGAAGAGTGCAAGATTGAAACAGTGCAGTTTTCGTAAAGTAACAGTAACCCCACCGGTTTACCAACAATGTTAGACCTACCTATCACAACGGCTTTACGTCCTGCAAGCTTAGTTGTTGCCTTTTTTATCAGATGTATACATCCCTGTGGCGTACAGGGTATCATGCAGTCCATTTGCCCTGTCAGCAGCTTTCCCGCATTTGCGTTGTGGAACCCATCAACATCTTTTTCCGGATTTATAGAGTTTATGACCAAAATTTTGTCTATGTGCCTGGGTAACGGCAGCTGCACCAAGATACCGTGCACATTTGCATCTGCATTAAGAGCATCAATAATACTTAATAGTTCGGCCTGAGTAGTTTCTGCGGGCAAGGCAATAGTCTTTGACACAAGCCCAAGCTCTTCAGCTTTTCTCTGCTTGTTACCAACATACAATTTGCTTGCTGGATCATCCCCTACTATGATGACGACCAGTGCGGGCACTAATCCGTGCTCATTCTTCAGACTGTCAATTACTAAGCCTAGCTGCGCCAGCAAATCGGTGGCCGCACGCTTCCCGTCTATGATGTTACTGTTAGTTGCGTTCATAAATTCACAAAAATATTTTAAACAAGCAGACTACTACCTTCAAAGCCCTAAAACACGAAGAGGTACAGGCGCCGTCCTCACCATATCAGCATCACTTACGGACTACAATAGGGATTTAACGAAAGACACAGCAGCTCCAGGGCACTAAGGGAACATTACACCAGATATGCCCTGAGTCAATACCTCAAACGTAATTTCCCTACACAACACATGTAGCACGTAATCGCGCCAAACAATGAGACCATGCCTCATAAGGCTATTGTTACGTAGTCGGTATTGACAGCTCCCACTTTCAACTGCACGCATGGCAACACATACGGGACAAGAACAATCGTAGTTATTCACGATAACAACAGCGTTTTCTCCGGTGGATAGCGCATACCTGATATGCCCTATTCTCCGAAAAACCATCCGCCACGGTCTTCTTGTTTTCCAGTATCAGAGTAAGATGCAATAAGACAAATAGAATACAAATAAGCGTAGGATATGGAGTTGGCGGTGCTCGTGTTGAGGTTGAAGTTGGGTAT
>NZ_JAQLOH010000058.1 GCF_028204095.1 Candidatus Anaplasma sp. TIGMIC | reverse complement strand
AGCCCATCAGCCCATCAGCCCATCAGCCCATCAGCCCATCAGCCCATCAGCCCATCAGCCCATGCATGGTAATCTCAACTCTTGCGACTGCAAGGATTATTTCCACAACATAGCACAACTCTGAAGTACTAAAGGAGCAGAAGGTAATAAGCTTTATATTGCCCTGAAAAAACAGCACGATACTCCGCACCACAATAAAAATTATGATGTTTTGCAGCCAAAATCCCTGCACAATACGTTTCCCACAGCGATGTGTTATGGCTTTGCGGTTTATATTCTGCTGGAATAAAAAGCCTGTGCCAATCTGGTTCAAACCAGATTACACAAAGAATGATATGGAAACCGTATTGAATTCTGTATCTCAGCACGGCCCAGATCTCTACGATACATTTGTTACAACAGCATGTAACTGCCATCGAGCTAGTACTCTGCTAAAACAAAAAAGCCTGTAGTCCAGTTACATCTGATTATCTAGTAAGAGTTATCGCGTCAAACCCCGCATTCCCTAGAAAAACATTCGCTAATCCACGTTCTGCCCAGAAATATATATGAGAATTTTCAGCGAAGAGCTCTCGCAAGTTTGGTAATGCAATGCATGACAGCGCTGAAGCTGATATTCGTCAGCGAAACGCTATACTTACTCAATATAGCTTGAATTAGAAATGATAGATATTGAAGGTGCAATAATAAACGCTGAAAACAGAAGCCCTGAAGCAATCTCTGACCTTCTACAATGAATATCATAATTATTCTGATTTATCCAAACATAAACCTGCATACCTGTGCGACCACGTGATGTTGTTACACACCATATAAACTGTCTGCAGGAGCAGCGATAGTCCTGAGAAAGCGGTTTTCAACGGTGCTTTTCAGTGATTGAAGAACTCGACAACGCAGTTTTAGAGCTTATGGCAGGCAATTGTAGCAAGCCTTCCTTCACGTGCAGCTCAGCAAGATAGCACTTTAAGTGGAAGGGCAAATCATACATACGTGGTACGAACGCACTTTATTATAAATGAAGGGAAAAGACAAAAACTATACCATGAACTTTCGGGCATCCCTGTTGTAATCTCCAGGGATGCCTCAGTACAGTTTCTAGTAGAAATCAGGCTATAAAACTTTTTCAAAACAGCAAAAGCAGAACCGTCGCAAGTTTAGAACTTGACTTTCATCCCCGCAAGTACGATCTGTCCACGGTTAGCCCCATCAGTATCAGCAGGGTACGCCACAACAGAGGATATCGCAGCATAGTTATGGTAGTTTGCAAAGACCTTACATTTTACCTTAGACGCACTGCCGGAAATATCGTATTCAGCACCAAATGATATTTCATCAAACCTGTTACCGCTGTAGTTACTACCCTTGTACACTGCGGAAACATATAATCCGCCATACGCATAACCACCGCCAACAGTCCAAAAGTATGTGCCATCTGTATTTATCACCACAGCATCCGCACTATCTAGAGAGTACTTGCCTGACTTCCAGTAGTACATGTTGCTAACTTTATCTATCCTACCTAGATAGCCATAAGACGCGGCAAACTTAATACTTTTGTACTTGAGCATACCACCAAGAGCAACATTTTTAATACTGTCCATCTTTGGAAATGCTACTTCTGTCTCAGAGCCAGGACGTAACAAATGCGTTTTATTTTTTGCGTATTCACTCACCATAGACAGCTTGAAATCCAATCCGTTGAAGTATGAACTGTACGTCATGCCCACATTTACTATATGCTCGTATAGTGGCATGATGAACCTTTGGTTCTTCACTTTCTCACTAAGTGGAATAAGTAGAATATTGCTGTTACGACGCAAAGGAGGGGATAGGTATTGTGTATCTAGAACAGCTACACTTGTCTTCTCAATAGCTGCATGAGTCTTCACTACTAAATCTTCGTCTTGCCCATAAGGAGCATAACTAACACCAAGTTTTAGGCCAGCAAAACTAGGAGAGAGGTATGAAAATCTCAGAGGAAGAGAATTCACAAGACCAATAGAATTAGCGCCTTTAGATTGAGATGCATTCCTAATGGAAAATCTGTTTCCACCGTCCATAAGGCTTTCGCTGTACAAGCCTGTAGATAGGTAAAACGCATTTTCCAGGTATTTTTGCCTTAGAACTACAGGAAGCGATACACCGCCGCTAGTAGTAGAAAATGGGTTATATATTCCACGTAAATTCACGTATCTCAGCCAAGTATTGCTGTTATCACCCGCAGCTATAGTAAAGGCATCAATCCTCATTATGGAATCAATACCAACTTGATATCCAAACCCAAAGTCACCATACTCACTGTTCAAATATACCTTCATTCCCCGGTTATTTACTTGTCTGTAGGACGTGTAGTCCGCGTTTTGAGTGTAAGGAACATCAAGTTCTAGGCTTCCACCATAGTAAATCCCTAAGGAATCATTCTTTCCCTCAGCCGTTATATAAAGCATAGCATCAGTAGAAATGCCATGCGTTCTAAGCTGATCAGCTGTAAGGAATGACCCTTGACTCACTCCCTTGTCATAATAATAAGCATCTCTAAATGCAACCCAACCATGCGACATAAGCGAACCACCAAAGTCTATCGATGGTGTAACGCCCATATATCTTCCTGGCAAACTTCCCTGATCGGATACACGCTTTGTTGCCGCACCTTTATCAGACTCTGAAACCTTTTGCTGCATGGTAGTCGCAACCGCGTTACCTGCACCGCAAAACATCCAGAGCGTTGCAAGTGCAGTGGATAAAGAAACTCTCGTCATTTTGTATTACCTGATTAAACGTTGAAAACATGTTAACTGTACGAGGTATACTTATTGAGGTATGACAGATCTGTCAAGGAATTAATGCCGTTATAACCTAAACTATTAGGATT
>NZ_JAQLOH010000057.1 GCF_028204095.1 Candidatus Anaplasma sp. TIGMIC | reverse complement strand
GCAGCCGAAGCACATCCCATTACCTTCTTTCGGCCTACGACATCTGACAATGCGCCAAAGGCAACCGTGAGCCCCCCGCTGAGAATCACGCTAACTAACCCTATCATTTCACTTACATGTGGATTTATTACCACGGCAAGAGAGAAGTTAGATATGTAGCTTATAAAGAATACTGTGAACACGTGGAACGCGCAGCACTCCACGCAACCTATGCTAATAGCAAGCATCAAAGGTCTGCGGCAGTGCTTAAAAAGATAACGGACCGGTGCATCTACGACCCCGCCATGTTCTTTAGAAGCCTGTTCCTTATACGCAGGGCTTTCTCCGGCCGTACTCCGCAAGTATATGCTTATTATTCCTATAATGAACCCCACTATGAAAGGTATTCTCCAGCCCCACACACCGAAGTTGTCACCCGTGAAGTACTTAGCCCCCATTTTCACGGCTAATGCAACGACAGAGCCCAAAACAGCACTAAGCACTTCCAAGCTGCCGAAAAGGCCCGCCTGATTTTTTTTTGCGTGTTCAATCAGGAACGTAGCATTCCCTGTTTCTCCGCCCAACGAAAAACCCTGAGCCAACCTGCATATTACGAGCAACACCTGTGCCGTAATACCAGCGCTCGCATATGTCGGAATGACCGCCATAAACCCTATAGGCACAGACATCGCGACTATGGAAATTACTAACGCAGCCCGCCTTCCGTATTTATCGCCTATATGGCCGAAAACACTTGCTCCAAAAGGACGCATGCAAAAACCAACTGCAAATACACAAAAGCTGCAAAGAAGAGACGAATATGCATCATCTAGAGGGAAGAATAAATCCCCCATAGTAACGGCCATACTCCCAAACAATACGTAATCATACCAGACTAGCGTGTTACATATGATTGTGGACGACACTGCGCGTCCCACACCGATATTCTTCATACATGTCCTCCGCCGCGTTTAACGCACGATAATAGTTACACTGTACCCCAAAAAGTTTCTAAAATAATGCGCATAGTGTACCTTGTGAGCTATCTGTGCGACTATCGTATATGAACACTGTGTGGAAATATCACGCATCGCTGACGCTAAACGCAAAAACACTATTCGCTTTACAGTTGAAAGACACTGCACGCTAGCAACTCTATTCAACAACGTTACTTCTGTCATCAACTTATTGAAAAAACTTCCACTTCTTCGGGCGGACCATATTATGCGGACACACAGCGGATGGGTCAGATTAGCCTCCTGTAATTATGAGGTATGTGTACTGTGTCGGTGGTCTAAGGACAACTTTTTGCTCAGTGCGCCGGTGCTGTTTTGTAATGCCCCATAGTCAGTATCCGACGTAACGGCGAGTTACAGCATGCATAGTTGTGTGAGGTACGTTTCCAACTGTTCACGTAGAGCAGCACTCTTGTTGGATAGAACTCAGAGTAACCCCCGGCAGTAGGTAAGCGCATTACATTTAGTTAAGTTTCTCACCCAGAACGCCGGTGTGTACCATTTACCGAAAGACCAAGGTGGATAATATAAACGGGACCTGCATATCCAGTTTGTTACGGATCCCCATTACGCTGGTAGGCGAGTCAAGTAAGCTCAGATACGATTAACTATAAGCTTCTCAGAATCATGAACCGGTCTTAAGCCAGTCTTGATGAATGTCACTAGGCTTGATTCTGCTCAGTGCGACGCAAGCTACTATAGCCCAGAACATGACACATAGTCCCGGCGACACCTTCCAGCCAGTGGTCTGCAAAAGCCACGTACATAGAGCAGGCGCAAGCCCACCTCCCAGTGCTGATGACACATTACGCGAAATGCCAAAACCAGTGTAACGCACTTTGGTCGGAAACAGCTCTGACATTGCTGCACTGGACGGCCCCAGAGTTGCAGCAAAAGGTATTGCGAACAACAAGTAACCTATTCCTACAGACCACAAGCTATCCTGACTCAAGAGCCAGAATACCGGCATTGCCAAAAAGAACAGTGCAGCCGAAGCACATCCCATCACCTTCTTTCGGCCTATGACATCTGACAATGCGCCAAAGGCAACTGTAAGCACACCGCTGAGAACAACACTAACTATCTCTACCATTTCGCTGACTTGTGGGTTTATTACCACCGACCTAGAGAAGCTAGATACGTAGCTTATAAAGAACACCATGAAAACATGGAATGAACAGTTTTCGATACAGTCAATACAAATCGCAAGCACCAAAGGTCTGCGATAATGCCTAAAAAGATGACGCACCGGTGCATCTATAACACCGCCATGTTCTTTAGAAGCCTGTTCCTCATATGCAGGGCTTTCTCCCGCAGTACTACGTAGGTATATGCTAATTATCCCTATCACGAACCCTATGATGAAAGGTATTCTCCAGCCCCACACACCGAAGTTGTCGCCCGTAAAGTACTTAGCTCCCATTTTCACTGCTAACGCGAGCACTGAGCCTAAAACAGCACTGAGAACTTCCAAACTACCGAATAAACCAGCCTGGTTTTTCTTTGCGTGCTCAATTAGAAACGTAGCGTTTCCTGTTTCTCCACCTAGTGAAAAACCCTGAGCCAACCGGCATATCACAAGCAATATCTGTGCCGCAACACCAACGCTTGCATATGTCGGAATTACCGCCATAAACCCTATAGGCACAGACATCGCGATTATGGAAATTATTAACGCTGCCCGCCTTCCGTATCTGTCGCCTATATGGCCGAAAACACTTGCCCCGAAAGGACGCATGCAAAAACCAACTGCAAATACGCAAAAGCTGCTAAGAAGAGACGAATATGCATCATCTCGAGGGAAGAACAAATCCCCTATAGTAACGGCCAGACTCCCAAACAATATGTAATCATACCACACTAGCGTGTTACATATGATCGTGGACAACACGGCACGTCCCGTCCTGATCTTCTTCATAAAACCTCCCCATTGTCGCAATTAATGCACAACGACCGCTGCACAGTATCAAAAAGTTTCCACCTAATGCACACGGCGTGCCTTGTGAATCCGCCAGACCACGGCCATGCACGTGCACTGTGTGAAAATGTCACGCA